>DKAX01000087.1 GCA_002450975.1 Proteobacteria bacterium UBA6915 | reverse complement strand
GAAGCGCGGCCATGGTTATGCCGAATACCAGTCCGCGGTAAAAGCGGCCCGGGCCCGGGGGTTGCGGGTCTGCACTCACTTGATTGTGGGACTGCCGGGGGAAACCGCCTGGCATAGCCAGGTCACCCTTGAACGGGTGCTGACGGAAGGGGTGGATGGTCTCAAGGTGCATCCCTTGCATGTGGTTAAAGGTACGCAATTGGCCAACAGCTGGCGACAGGGGGACTACCAGCCGCTGAGCATGGAGGAATACATCAACACGGTGGCGGACATGGTGGAACTCACGCCAGCCGAAGTCATTTTTCACCGTCTGACCGGCNNGCACCATTGTGGTGTAGTCAGAAATGGCGGGTATTAAACGGCATCGCCCAGGAACTGCAGCAGCGCGGTACGAAGCAGGGTCAGGGGAAACAGGAGCAGCAGGTTTGGATTCAGTAACCCGACACATGGATCTGGTTTGCCCGGCGGGCAGTTTGCCGGCATTGAAAGCGGCCGTGGATAACGGCGCCGATGCGGTATATCTCGGTTTTCGCAATGCCACCAATGCGCGTAATTTTCCTGGCCTGAATTTTGATCGGCAGGAAATTGCGCAGGGGATGACCTATGCGAGGCAACACGGCGTACGCGTGCTCCTGGCGTTGAATACCTTTCCCCAGCCCGCGCACTGGTCACAGTGGACGAGCGCGGTGGACGAGGCCGCAGAGTTGGGCGTGGACGCAGTCATCATGGCCGATCCCGGTCTGATGNNTTTTATTATGAAGAGTTTGGCATCAAGCAGGTGGTGTTACCCCGGGTGCTGTCTTTGTCGCAGGTGCGGCAGGTTGTTGTCGCGGCCAGTCCGGTGGAGGTGGAGGTGTTTGGGTTCGGCAGTTTATGCATCATGGTGGAAGGGCGCTGCGCCCTGTCCTCCTACGTGACCGGCGAATCGCCCAATACCTGTGGCGTCTGTTCGCCGGCGCGGGCGGTACGCTGGGAAGAAACCCCACGTGGTCGCCAGTCGCGCCTTAATGGGGTGCTGATCGATCGCTATCAACATCATGAGGCCGCCGGTTATCCCACCTTGTGCAAAGGGCGCTTTCGCGTGGGGGACAACGTGTTCTACGCCATGGAGGAGCCGACCAGCCTCAATACGCTGGATATTCTGCCTGAGCTCATGAAGCTGGGTGTGGCAGCGGTGAAGGTGGAAGGCCGGCAGCGAAGTCCGGCCTATGTGGCGCAGGTCACGCGGGTGATGCGCGCCGCACTTGATGCCTGTTACCAGGATCCGGATAACTATCAGCCGCGCGTCGACTGGCTGGCCGAACTCGATAAAGTCTCCGAAGGTCAGTCACACACGCTGGGTGCGCTGCACCGCCCCTGGCAATAAACAGTGGTCAAAAACCCGGGGCACCATTATCACAAACCGTTAGCTCCCGTTAGCTAATGGAGCCAAAAGGGAGGGAGTCCAACATGAAATTGTCACTCGGCCCTATTTTGTATTACTGGCCCATTGATCAAGTCCGGGCCTTTTATACCCAGGCCAAAGACTGGCCTGTCGACATCGTGTATCTGGGAGAAGTGGTGTGTTCCAAGCGGCGTGAGTTGCGCCTGTTGGACTGGTTGAAAATTGCCGACATGCTGGAAGCGGCCGGCAAGGAAGTGGTGTTGTCGACCCTGGCCTTGCTGGAAGCGGAATCGGAGCTCAAGGCGCTACAGAAGATTTGTGATAACGGTGACTTCAAGGTAGAAGCCAATGACATGGCGGCAGTACACCTGATCAACAGTCGGCCGTTCGTGGCCGGCCCGCATCTGAATATCTATAATGTCTCGTCGCTGGAACTCATGCAGGACAGCGGTGCGATACGCTGGGTGATGCCGGTCGAACTTTCCGCCAAAACCCTGGGCGAGTTACAGGCACAACGCCCCGCCGGACTGGAAACCGAAGTGTTTGCCTACGGGCATATGCCGTTAGCCTTCTCGGCGCGCTGTTTTACTGCCCGGGCACACAATGTGCCCAAGGATGCATGTGAATTGCGCTGTATTGAATTTCCGGTGGGCATGCCATTACAAACCCAGGAAGATCAGGAATTGTTTCTCATCAATGGTATTCAGTTACAGTCGGGCTTAGCGTCTAATTTACTGGGTGAAGTCGATACGTTGCGTGAGTTAAAGGTGGATGTGTTGCGCCTGTCGCCCCAGTTGGAAGGCATGCAGCAAGTTGTCACCGCATTCGATGCGGCCCGTAACGGGAAGCAAAGCAAAGCGATTGACAGCCTGATGGCGGCGGGCACCGAATGGTGCAACGGTTACTGGCATGGTGAAGCCGGCATGCTTAACGTGAGCGCCGTGCTGAAATAGACAAAAGCTTTATCCCAGACGACCAAACAGTTCCTGTAAGCGCTTGCCCGGTTTCACCAGCCTGAGGACAGGCAAGGCGCGCCGTGCGACAAAGGCACCCAGCCAGGCCTGCAGGTGGGCCTCGCTATCAAACTCCATGGCATCCAGAAAGTTTTTCAGCAGCAGGCCGTCCTCGGTATTGCCTTCCATGCTTAACTGGCGAGCAAAAAACAAGGTGTCTGCATCCTCGTTACGCATTGCCAGTTGCAGGAAGTATTTCAACTCCCCCTTAATATGAATATCCGGTTTCTCGCGGCTGGCGTCGTAACGCAGGTGGCCGTTTTGAAAGCGGAATTGCAGACAAGTATCCGAATCGAGGATGGTTAGCCACAGGCGTTTATTTTCCAGCGCTTCGAGTCGACGGCTGATGATCTGGCCTTTGAGTAAATGATTACAGGTCATCGCAGTTGCGCGGCCGTGTAACGACTCGGGCACGAGGTTCAGAAACAATTGCAGGGCGTTCAACGTAGGAGACATAAATCACACCAGAGTGAAATAAACAATCCATCAGCCTAGAGACATGCAGATGATTCTGTGTTGATCCGGATCAAGCCGCTGAAAATAACAACGCCCGCGGATGCGGGCGTTGTTGAGCAAAGGGTGAGCTTAAATCGTCTGGTAATACAGG
>DKAX01000157.1 GCA_002450975.1 Proteobacteria bacterium UBA6915 | reverse complement strand
TCATGGCTCATATTGGCGAGGAAGGCGCTCTTACTTCTGCTTGCCTCCAGTGCCTGGTCACGGGCGACGGCCAATTCGTGGGTGCGTTCGCTTATACGTTGTTCAAGCTCGTCATGGGCCTTACGCAGACGGTTTTCGCTTTCAATGAGATCGTGGACATAATTTTCTATGCTGCTTGCCATCTGGTCAAATGTATGGCCGACTATGGCAATTTCATCTCTGCCACTGATATTGGCGCGAATGGAAAGGTTACCATTGGCCAGGTTGTCTGCGGCCTGTTTGAGTTTGTCCAGGCGCCGGGTGAGGAGAAATCCTGTCAGTAGACTGAAAATCGCTATGCCACCAATACCGAAAGCCGCAACGGTAACGCCCTTTTTAAAGGCGGCATCGTTGGCTTCGGTCAGCGCCTGGTGGGAAAAAAGAATAGCGAGCATACCGGCATTGCCCGTGGCGTTGGTTATATCCTGGACATGCCAAAAGTGGTTTGATGCATTCGTGAAGTCAGGCGGGCTTTTTCCAACGTCCAGTACATCATTGCTGACGACGATTATCTTGTTAGCGTTGATTACCAGTGCCCGATCAATGTCCTGTCGCTTGGCGATCTCCTCTATATATGGTTGCAGGGAACCGTACTCCGCTGTGAGCAGCGCCGTACGGCTGAGGGTGCTTAAAATGTTGACCAGGGATTTTTCGTTGGCGTCTGCATGTTGGGTGTTGATTTTTATATACTCGTTAAGGGTGCTGCCAAGTACCAGGCCTACCAGGATAGCCTCCAGTATAAAAATGGTCAGGGCAATGCGGTATTTTAGCGAGAGTGTTGCTCTAAGCATGCGAGCTTTCCTCTGTTCTCTTTCGCCCTGCGATGTTTTCGATACAAGTTCGTGGGGTCATCTGCTGTCTGATTGGTAGATGTTCGTTGCTTTGTTATCGGGATTTGAATGCTCTTACCACGTTATATTGCTCATCACTGATGTAGCTGAATCCCTTGAGCTGCCCGCGTTTCAACAGCAGCTTGCCTTTTTCCTCTTTCTCCCAGTTTGTTGCCCGTTGCGTCAGTTTTTTGCGTAGATGTTCACTGATGCGAGGGTGCGAGGCGAATAGTGAGTGTGGGATGGATTTGGTTTTGTCGATGATCCTGAGTTTTGTTTTCATTTTGTTTTCAAAAAAACGTTTGGCGGCTTCCGCTGTAGAACAAATATCGGCGTTGCCTATCAGTACCTGTTGCATGCAGGAGACGTGCGATTGGAAGAATTTCAGATTGACATCTTTGTCCGGGGTCAATCCTTTGGTCCTCAGGTGTTCCTTCGTCATGTGGCTAACGGCAGCAACCTCCGGAGGCATGGCAATGGTTTTTCCACGCAGGTCGGAATTCTTGTTGAGCGTGGAGTCGGTTTTTACAACCATGACTGCATTCAGAGGTTCGCTACGGCTGGCGATTGGACGATAGTTAAAACGATCGGCTATGTGGATATAGTCAAATGGCTGGACAAAGACGATGTCAAAGCTTTGCTGGTCCAGGAGTTCCATAAAGTTGGTAAAGGTGGTGCTCGTACGCAGTTTGACCGGTTTACCCAAGACCATACTGAAATCGACGGCAATCGGCGCAAAAATCTTTTCGATTTCCGCCGGCGGGAGGTAGGGAAAGACCCCCATGGTATAGTGATCGGGTTCTGCTTCTTGCGCACGCAGGGGATGCCAGCCAGAAATGGATATGACAAAGAGGAGAGCCGTCATCCAGATTCTGGCGCAGGTGCGATGTTTGTTGCCTGAGTGATACGAAAGGGGTTTGTTGGGACCTGTAATCCAAGGGGTCGGGATCTGATTTTTCATGGCATTACTCTTTTGAAAAATGAATTTTCTGTTCAGCCGTCAATTTCGGCATGAGGATTTCTGATTGCATCTATAAATAGCGGTTTCTGGAAGACAGACTTGAAAGTGGGGGCATAAAAAAACCGGCCAGAAGGCCGGTTTTTTGGGTTGGCTTTTGGGGTTATTGCGAGTCGCCTGACACCGGTTTGCCCCAATCAGCGGAATTGACTGAACCCAACTCCATCAATTGCAGAATATTGGCCTCTTCCTGGGTGGCTGGTTGTTCCTTTTTACCGCAGGCCTGCAGGCCTGCTGACAGTAAAATAATGGTGCAAAGGGTAATTGCCGCTTTTTTCATCATGACTCCTTCTGTTTGGTCTAAATGATTTTCAAATGCGATAACAGGTTCATTGGCCTCAGCGGCACCATTCTTGAGCTATGGAGGGGCAAAGTGTCGAACAGTTAACACAATTATCAGATGGGTACCGGGATTGCGCACCGCTGAATGAACGCTATCTACAGTGTTTTGCTGTTGTGCCAGCACCGCAGAGGCACTAACCGGTAGGAGATACAAACAGACTTTTAAAATTAAAAGAGACAATCTGTGTTTCCATCAAGATCTGACCATCAGCCGGCGGCGGACTTTGACAGTCCCAATTATTTACCGCCTGAACCAAGTCAAAAATATGGGGGTACAGATAGTTATTTTTTCCCGGTGCCTTGACGCTCGGCCCAGATGAGGCGGATAGCGCTTATGTCCAAGACCCGGATCAATGATAAAGTCGACTAAATTGGTTGTTTTTACTCAGCAAGGGTAATCGTTTGGGGTAACACCGCGCCCATTGATAGGAGAGGGATATGCGTAGGGCGGATCGACTGTTTCAAATCGTTCAATATCTGAGACAAAGGCGTCTGACGACGGCTGCCTGGCTGGCGCAACGGCTGGAAGTCAGTGAGCGTACTATTTATCGTGATATCCAGGATCTGATGTGCTCGGGAGTGCCGGTGGAGGGGGAGGCCGGCGTGGGTTATGTGCTACGGGCGGGATTTGATCTCCCACCCTTGATGTTTAGCCGCGAGGAGTTGGAGGCCCTGGTGGTAGGGGCGCGCATGGTACAGACCTGGACCGGCGGCAGAATGGCCGATTATGCGGGTCAGGCCATGGCCAAGATCGAAGCGGTTTTACCCGGTAGTTTGCGCGGCCAGCTGGATAGTTCGCGTATTTACGTACCGGATATGTTTACCTCATCAGCGTTTGCCGAATGTTTTGAGCAACTGCGCGTCGCCATCAATGAACGTCAGGTGGTGGAGTTTACCTATACCAGTCTCAAACAGGAGTCCAGCCGGCGTTCGGTGTGTCCGTTGGGGCTTTTTTTCTGGGGGCGTGCCTGGACCCTGGCTGCCTGGTGCGAGTTGCGCAAAGATTATCGCAGCTTTCGTGTTGATCTTATCGATGAACTTGTTTTGTTGCCGCGCCGTTTTCAGGAGCAGTCCGACCTTTCACTGCAGGATTTCTTCTCGTGTGTTTGGGACATGGCCTGAGCTCACAATGTAACAAATCGATAAAATTCCAGCCGTCACTGCCGATAGCTAACATTACCCGATACCTCGGTTTACTCATGTTAATAAAGTGCCTGTTGCCAGGTAGGCGGCTACTGTCTATGGCCACGTTTATGGCAGGTGAATACTTCGGCTTGGGATTTCTAATGAACTGATGTGTTGTACACACAGGTGGGAGAGATTGGTGAGGTTCCCCGTCACAATACTTGTCGCTCTGTTGTTACCACTGTTGGTGGTGGCCGGTGGGCAGATTCTGTTTCCCGAATCGGAAGTGCGCTATTTCTGGGGTGGTGCCGTCGCAATTGCCTTGCTGTTGTCACCATTTTTATCGTGGCAATGGAAAACCGTAGGTGAGGCGCAAGGCACACAAAATACCAAAGCGGTACTCGGGGCTTCGGGCGAACTCTTGTACCGCTTCAATCAGGAAATTTTACCGGTCTGGTCAGGTAATATCGAATCGGTGCGTAACCAGACGGAGAAGGCAATCTACGATCTGACTGTAAATTTCAGCGGTATCTCCGAGCGTCTCAATGAAACCATCTCCGCGGCCGTCGGTTTTTCCAACTCGGGGTTGCGGGAGTCGGATCAAGTGACCTTGTTACACGACAAGATCATCAGTCAGGATGATCTGGGGAGAATTCTGGATACCCTGCGTGACGCCATCGATATCAAAGGAGTTTTGGTGCGCAAGATCGATGAGTTGAAAAAACAGGCCGAGGAGATGAAACAGATCATCACATCGGTAAAAAATATCGCCTACAAGACCAACTTATTGGCCATCAACGCCTCTATCGAATCATCCCATGCCGGTGAACACGGTAAAAGCTTTGCCGTGGTGGCGGCCGAGGTGCGCAAGCTCTCCGAGCTGACTTCACAGACGGTGGACAAGGTGGTGGAGAAGATCGGTCTGCTGATGGTGCGCATGGATGATGTGGTCACGGAGACCCATCAACACCAGGATCAAAACATTGGCTCAGGCCATGGCGAAAGTACCAGTACGACCAGCATATACGAAAGGTTCAAGGAGTTGATGATCAGTCTGAGCAAGTCATCGGAGATCCTGCTTGATGAGACCAAGAATATCCGTGATGAGATCAATCAGATACTGGTTGCCTTTCAGTTTCAGGATCGCACCTCACAGATTCTGCGCCATGTGTGTGACAATATCGAACAACTCCAACATCTTCTACAGCAACAGCGCTTTTCCAGTCAGTCACTGACCCTGGACGTGACGGCCTGGAAGCAGGCCTTCGTCGATTCATCCACCACCGAGGAGGAGAAGCGTGCGGTCACCGGTGCACGCAGTGCGGGCGGTTCGTCGGACGTACTGTTTTTCTAACCTCTGGTCAATGTTGCGGCCAAGTGGCCTGGGCAATGCCCTTCGGGTAGAATAGCCCCCTTTCGATAATTGGTAGTCTTTCGGTATGGCCCAACAAGAACAGGCCCTGGTGGTCTTGCGCGGCGAAGAGTCCAAGGTCTTTATCGGTCGTGCGGTGGCACGCCTGCCGCAGGTGCAGGCGGCGGCCCGCGCCGGGCGCATGGCTATTGTTGGTGGTACTACCACACGTTACGTGGTCCAGGCCCTGTTGGGTGAAGACCCTGGGCTGGAGAGCTTCGCCGTTGGCTGGATCCATGAGGGGGTTCTGGGTGAAACACCCAGCGCCGGTCGCGGGCCCGGGGCCTACCTGTTCGACGCGGGACAGATCAGCCGGGGTTGGCCCGGGCCCCTGCTGGAACGCTTCCGTCAGGGCGATGTTTACATCAAGGGTGCCAACGCCGTCGATCCTCAGGGTAATGCAGGAATTCTGCTGGGTTCACCCCAAGCCGGTACCATTGGCGCCGCCCTGCCCATTCTGATGGCGCGCGGCGCTCGTTTGATCATTCCCGTCTCTTTGCAGAAATTAATCCCCTCTATTGGCGCTGTTGGCGGCCTCATGGGCCAGGGAGGGATTAACCGCGTTATGGGCACGGTGGTTGGCTATATGCCCATCATGGCCGGCTTTGCCCAAGTCATTACCGAGGTGGAGGCCATGCGCCTGCTCTATAATCTGGAGGCGACACCGGTAGCCAAGGGGGGCAGTGGTGATAGTGCCGATGCCGTGACCCTGCACCTGAGTGGTGGCGAGACCGAGGTGGTACAGGCATGGCAGGATATTCTGGCGTTACGCAACGGCGCGTAGCACAATATTTTTAAACGCATAAGTGAGAGTGGCATGGCAAAGGCAAAACGCAAACCCAAATTCGACAGTACACGGCCCAGCATGGCCCAGCAGGCCGACAAACATGCCCTATACGAGAAATCGGTCCAGGCCCCCGAATTTGAGGTGGAGTTTTTCACCGACCGTTTTCAAGAGCTGCGCGGACGCGATGCCTTGGTCATGAAAGAGGATTTTTGCGGTACCGCCCTGCTGTCGGTGGAGTGGTGCAAGAGTGATCCCCGTCGCCGTGCCATTGGCGTTGATCTGTGTCCCGATACCCTGGCCTGGGGCCGTCAGAACAACATCCAGCCTGCCGGCAGCGACGTTGCCGAGCGTCTGACCTTGGTCGAGGCCAATGTGCTTGATGTCGCCGAGCCCAAGGCGGATATCACCTGTGCCATGAATTTCAGTTATAACATCTTCAAGAGCCGTGACGATCTGCGCCGTTATTTCCAGGCGGCACGTCAGGGATTGAACAGCGATGGCTTGTTTATCCTGGATATCTTTGGCGGCACGGAGTGCATCGACGTCAATCTGGATGAACGCGAGGTTGATGGCGAGGAGTTCACCTACGAGTGGGAGCACGCCAAGTATAATCCCATTACCAACGAGATCCTTTGCCATATTCACTTTGAATTCCCGGACGGTTCGCGCCTGGACAAGGCCTTCACCTATGACTGGCGCCTGTGGAGTATTCAGGAACTGCACGAAATCCTGCTGGAGGCGGGGTTCAGCAAGGTGCGTGTCTACTGGGAAGAGTACGAAGACGACGGCGATGAGGATAATGAGTTTATGGAAGGCACCGGCAACTATTATGAGACCACTGAGGTGGAAAATCAGGAATCCTGGCTGACCTATATCGTCGCCGAGGTCTAGGGGCGCGCCCTAAAGATTAAGGGGCAGCAACCGATTTAGTAGTGCTATAGCCACCTGGATTCTCGCTATACGCCGGTTTTACTTGGTTACTGAACAAGGGACGCTGGTTTGTTATACGCACTCTACCGCTTTACGATTTTATTACTGTGCTGGATCGATATGATTCTGCTGACGGTAATCCTTTATGTACTCTCCTATCTGCCGCGCTTCGTCACGCGCCGCTTTTACCCGCGTCTGTTCTGGACCTGGAGCCGGTTTTTTGTCCGTGCCCTGGGGGTGGAACTCTACCTGCATCAGAAGAATCACCGGCCCTTGCCCAAGAGCTACATCATGGTGGCCAACCATCCGTCGGCTTTCGAGGATGTGGGCATTCCCGCCCTGTTTCCGGTTTTTTCCGTGGCCAAAATCGAGGTGCGTGACTGGTGGATAGTCGGGCGAATCGCCGCGGCCGCCGGCACCTTGTTCGTCGAGCGTGAGTCCAAGGAGTCACGCCAGGCGGTGGCGGAGCAGATGATCGATGAGTTGCAGAAAGGCAAAAACATCGCCATCTACCCCGAGGGGGGGTGCAAGGGGCGACGCATCTTTGAATCGTTCCGCTATGGTTCCTTCGATGTGGCCATGCGCAGCGGGATTCCTATCGTGCCTGTGTTTCTGCACTATGAGGCCCAGGAGCGCTTCGAGTGGCAGCCGCCCTATACGCTGGTGCAGAAACTGTGGCATATCCTCACCAGTCGTAATCACCGCGTTAACTACTACGTGTATGACGCCATCGAACCCGCCGATTTCAGCGACAAAGAGAGCTTCGCCAATCATGTCCACGCCCTCTATTTGAAGTGGCAGGAGCGCTACCTGGACTGATCGGTTGTTGTCCGTTAGGGTATGGGCATATGCATGAGCCGCACATCGTCAACCGCCGTCGTCTCTGGATGGTTTGGTATGCAAACCTTCTGTTGATCCCCCTGCTGTCATGGCAGGGTCGGGGTTGGCAGGCCTGGCTTGAACTCCAGGGGTTGCGGGCTTGGCTGGCCCTGCCGATTGTTCTGATCCTGTTCGGTGCCGTGACAGGGGCCCTGGTCTGGTTGAAACGGCGCTCATCCGAGGGTTTCTTCCTGCATGCCCTGTGGTTCGTCACCATTTTCGCCCTGTTACCCTGGTTTTTCCCCATCGTCGAAGAGCGCATACATTTTATTGTCTTTGGCCTGTTCGGCTTTATCACCCTGCAAGTCTTGCCACCGGTTGTCGGCTTCCCGATAGTCTTTGCGGTCGCCGGTCTGGATGAGGGCTTCCAGGCCTGGTTGCCCGACCGGGTGGGCGATTGGCGGGACGTGGCGGTCAACGTATTGGCTGGGATCAGTGGCGCCTGGTTTTCCTGGCTGGGCAGGCGGGCATGATGTACGTATTATTGCTCGCTGCCCTGTTGGTCACGGGTTGCACCCCCACAACCATGAAAATGGTTGTATTGGATGTAGGGGAAGGTCAGGCGGTGTTGTTACAGCGTGCCGGGCACGGAATATTGATCGATACCGGTCATGCCGGTAAGGCCGTGCATGTCATGGATAGACTGTCCGCCCACGGCGTCAGACAGCTGGATATTCTGGTCTTGACACACCTGCACCCTGATCACGCCAGCGGCTATTTCCGGTTACGCGAGGCGTTTCCACAGGCCCGGCTACTGACCCACGGAAAGGGTGTTCCGCCGGGACAGTCCGACATGGTGCGGTGGGTGGATCAAGCCATTCGTATCGACACCCTGCATCATCGGGTTCAGGCGGGCAGCCGCTTTTCCTGGCAAGGTGCCGAAGTGACAGTGCTGTGGCCACCGGCAACCGGGCAGGCCACGGACCTCAATGCCGGCTCATTGGTAATCCGTGTCGATTATGCCCGGCACAACGCCTTGTTGATGGGGGATGCCGGGCAGGGGGTGGAACGTCATTTGCTAGAGTCTGGGCAGTTACCTGCTTCGGTCGATCTCCTGATGGTCGGTCACCACGGTGCAGCCGATGCAGCGGCCGAGGCCTTTTTACGGCATGTGCGACCGCGTTATAGTCTGATATCCGTCGATCATGAAAATATCCGCAACTATCCCAGTGAGACGACAGTAGCAAGGTTGCTGAGCTACAGTGCGCGTTTGCTGCGTACTGATCGGGATGGTGAGATTTGTATGCGCTGGTCGGTAACGCAACCTCTGCAAATTTGTAAATCTACTAACCAATCGGTATTGCAATGAAAACGCTTGATGAGTGATTATCAGGGCATCGAGTTGAGGTCAGGTAATTGAATAAGGCGCTGAAAAACGCGGATACAGCCGTCGGTCACCGTTTTTGTGTGGGAGACCACCTGAAGGTGAGCCGTACCTATTACAATCACCACGGCATCTTCATCGGCGATGATCGGGTGATTCACTACTCGCCGCCGGACAATCAGCGCGGTATCGACGGTATCGGCATAGCCCAGATTCTGGGTGCCAATTCCAAGATCAACACCATTCACGTCGCCGGGTTGCACTCCTTTGAATTTGAGGAGGGCAAAGAGGCCTTTGTCGTGGAATATGACAAGGACCAGGTCTATCCGCCGCTCAAAGTGCTGGCGCGAGCACGCAGTCGTTTGGGCGAGAACGGTTATAACCTTTGGGGTAATAATTGTGAGCACTTTGTCAGCTGGTGCAAGCAGGTGGAGGATGAAGGGCACGAAGGCGGCCTGTTGTCCTTTGTGCGGATACGTGGGCGCAAGGGGCGGCAGGATAAACAGCTCGACAGTGACCATTCGCTGTTATCCCAGGACTTGTGCGAGTGGTTGGATACCTTTGAACACGCGCCGGCAGTTTATAAGCAATTTGTTCATCATGCGACCAAGACCTACTTCCTGATCAATAGGCGCTTTCCCAGGCCCTTCGGTCGATATTTCAAGCATGTTACGGAGATCAGTGACTATTATCGACAGCATCTGCCGGAACACCGGGATGACAGCGAATTATTGTTCGTCTATCAGATACCGGCCTTGCGGCAGCGGGGATTTAGAAACTGGTACATCACTAGCCGTGCCATCGATTTCCCCGACAATAATCTCTATCTCGATTTTCACGAGGTCGCGGCTATCGGTTGGCGCACCAATCACGTGGTCGTCAGCAGCATTACCGGCGGCCTTTATGAATTTCCCGTGCGCTGCACCCGTGCTCGGGATGTGGCCGAGTTTCTTGCGGCGACCGTGTCCGGTGTGACGTTCCGCTATCGCCACGCCAATCTGTGGGTGCGCCTGTGGCTTTGCCTGCGTAATCAGTTCCCCAAGGCATGGCGGGATCGTAATAGTGATCGTTCCCGGCGATAGGCCAAACTGTTCTGCTCAACTGGCCGGTTTCGGCATCGTGGTAACCACCAAATGTGATCCCCACCTTAACCTGATCTGCTGAAACTTATATAATTTGGCGGGTTTTGATGCAGGGTTGTTACTATGGGCGGTTTTTTTAAAACCATATCCTATTGTTTTAGAAACTATTTTCGCCATGTTCAGGATGACCGGCGTCGTTTCCTTTTGATGTTGTTCCTGGTTTTGGGGGTCGTGGCCAGCAATACGGCGATGATCTGGTATGTCGGAGTACCGTTTGGACAGATACAGCAAGGCCACTTTTCTGCCGTCGGTACGACCATCCTGGTCCTGGTGGCTATTGCAGTAGTCAATCAGCTATTTCATTTCAGTTCCCTGACCCTGGTGAACTGGCTGGGGCTGCGCTATGTGGGGCGCCTGCGAAAGGCGGTAATACAGCAACTGATGTGGCTGGAGTATCCACGTGCCGAACAGTGGAGCAAAGGGGATCTCCTGGCTCGCACCAGCAATGACGTCGATCGTGTACAGAGTCTCATAGTGGAGATGCCGTCATATTTGGTTTCTCACCTGTTAACCTTGGTATTTTATGTTGGCGCCTTACTCTGGATTGACATCGATTTGGCCCTTTGGGCGGCGTTGTGTATCCCATTTTTTATTGTTCATCAGTTGCTTTTTAATTACCCCAAACGCCGCGCCTCGGAGACGTTCTTCCGGCGCAACGGGCGCCTGTTGGCATTTGAAGAGCAAGTCCTGTCTTTCTTGCGGGGAATATCCACCAATAATGCCCAGGGACGTATGGCGCAAAGACATGGTGAGGTATTTGATCAGGCACGACGGGCAGCCATGCGCATGCGTTGGTTGGATAACGGTTTTAACGCCAGTCTGTCGCTGATTATTTTTCTGTGTGGATTTTATATTGTCTACTCAGGCGTGCAACGCGTCGAGCAGGGTGTAATGGGATTGGGCCAGTTAGTGAGTTTTATTCTCTATCTTGGTTATATCTCTGTGCCCATTCGCGGTTTGACTCAAATACCCATGCAGGCTCAAGAGAGTTTCGCCGCGGTTCAACGTCTGGATCAGTTGTTTACCACCTTGCCACTGGTTGCTCGACTGGAATCGCCAAACCAGTCAAAACTGTTAACCACTGGTGATATCTGTTTTGACCAGGTTCATTTCAGCTATCCCAATGGTAAATCAATTTTTAATGGTCTGGATCTGAACATTCATGCAGGGGAGACCGTGGCACTTGTTGGGCCAAGTGGCTGTGGAAAATCGACATTGTCTCAGCTGTTGTTACGGTTCTTCGAGCCCAATGCCGGTAGAATTACCATCGCTCAGCAGGATTTGCGTACTATCGATCCGTCGATTGTTCGGCATAGTATCGCCATGGTTTGGCAGGAGCCTTTTTTACTGGATGCCACAGTCAGGGAAAACCTGTTGTTGACAAGCGAAATGGCCAGCGATGCGGATATCTGGCGCGCATTGGAGCTTGCGCACGCCAAGACCTTTGTGCTGGCTTTGCCACAGGGGCTGGATACACCGTTAGGTAGCGGTGGGGTAACATTGTCCACCGGTCAGCGTCAGCGTCTGGCCATAGCACAGGCCTTTCTACGCGATACACCGATATTGGTGCTCGACGAAGCCTCGTCCGCCCTGGATAGTGAGTCTGAGCAACACATTGTCAACGCCCTGGCTCAATTGCGCCGAGGGCGAACCACCCTAATGATTGCTCACCGTTACAGCTCAATCCGGGGCGCGGATCGTGTGGTCTATTTCTGTGGTGATGGAAAAGTGGTTACGGGAAATCATGAACAGCTTTTGGAGAGGCAAGATGGTTACCGAGAAGCGGTAAACTGGCAAACGCTGCCTGTGGTGGATAGTACACTAGAGTAGGGTTTTACGCTGCTGAACTGAAGGGAAACTTCTGGGCTATAAAAGCGAACGGAGAAGCTAGGCTTCTCCGTTCTGGCTAGCTTGGCAATAGCGAAAGCTATGTGCGCTGCTAACAGCTGAGTGCTTGCGTATATGCAAGCGGTTCAGCGTGGAACAACGGCTTACATGCCGCCGCCGCCACCGCCGCCACCGCCGCCCATACCGCCGCCGCCNNCATACCGCCGCCGCCGCCCATACCACCGCCGCCGCCGCCGCCGCCGCCGCCGCCTCCCATTCCGCCCATAATAACCTCCTTAAGGTATCTAATGGTTTAAAAAGAAAACTACATAAGAATGTCTTTGTTGAAAACATTCACTCCAAAGACAGGTTTAACTTAGCAAAAACACAATAGGGGGTCAACTGTAGGATTATATCGATCAGTAGAATAGTAGAGCTTCAATTGCAGGAATTAAGATCAATTTAACTATTAGACTGAATAATAGTATTTAGTTTAGTTCTTGATTCACATGTGATTTATAAGGCAAGTTAAAAATCAACTTGTTAGATGGCGCTCTCTACGCTTTAATGCAGGCTTGTTGGAAGTCAACAATGTCAAAAAAAATATTTTAAATTTGTAACCAAGTAGCAATTTTGTTTTCTGTTTTGGATTGGTTCTTTGTTTGCTTTGTCTGTTTGGGGGAAACAGGTGAAGCTTTAAATGGAATTATAAATCATGGTCCATGCAATTGGGTTAAATCCCGGTTAAAAGTTACGTATACTGTCGGTCACTATTTTGACCAGTTGTGCTGGCAGTGTCGTTTCCGCTAACCGATATTGCGTTGCAACAGTTACCACGGGTGCAAGTGGTAACTCATTTGGATGTATCGCGTTGCTTTTTTGCATGGTCTTTCTTGTGGTGAAGTAGGTGTACCTCACAACGCGCAGGGGTAGTAGAGCAAATTGCTACCTGCTATCTAACTTGTGACGGCAGCTCTCCCGCCTGCAACCGGTGTTTGTTTAGCAGGAGGTTAAAATGTATCAGTTTGGCGCGATATTTCTCTTATTGTCAGGTACCGCCAGTCTTACCTATCAAGTGGTATGGGTCAGGCTGCTTGGGTTGAGTATGGGGTCGACCAGTGCCTCCATAAGTACAGTGTTGGCGGCATTCTTTCTTGGCATGGCCCTGGGCAGTTACCTGGCAGAGCGAATTACCCGAAACCGCATTAACAATCTAAATAGTTATATCGTGCTCGAGCTGCTTATCGGTATCAGTGGGTTGTTGTTGTTGCCGGTGTTGATGAATTTGGATGGCTTGATGCAGCTGCTTCCGCCGGCGTTGGGTATGAGTCTGGCATTCAAGTTCGCGGCAACCATCATTTTGTTGATTATCCCCACTGTCGCGATGGGGGCAACCTTTCCTGTGATGGCGTCGTTGATGATACGCCGGCAGGAAGAGGTCGGGCAGGGCGTCAGCCATCTTTATAGTTTGAATACGGCCGGTGCGGTACTTGGAGCCTGTTTGTCTGGATTTGTTTTTATTCCGACAGTCGGCCTGAACGGCGCGGTTTATATTGCCGTGTTTTTAAATTTATTTGTAGCAGCATTGGCCTTCGTCGCGAATCGTCATATTGAGTTACCTCCCATAAAGAGTACTTCCACTACACTGGAATTGCCGGAAGAGCGAAACGCCGGTGCTGCGCCACTGCGCTATCACGCCATGGTAATTCTATTTGTTACAGGTTTTGTTTCCATTGCTACTGAAGTCGGCTGGACAAAGTATTTGTCCATTTTTGCGGGCACGACAATTTATGGTTTTGCCGCCATTCTGACCGTGTTCCTCGTGGGGATTGCCAGTGGTTCCTGGGTGGTTCGACGTTATCTTGACCGGTTTAAAGATCCGCTTTTATGGTTGAGTGGTGGTCTGATTGTGTTGGGTACCCTGCTGCTATTGACCCGTGCCGGCTTGACAACTGTACCGGCTGTTGGGCAGGCAGTCGCGCATTTGCCTGCATCTACAGCGGTGCGCCACGGTATTAAGTATCTTTACATCTTTGTGTTGTTATTTCCGCCGACATTTGTTCTGGGTGCGTTATTGCCGCTCAATCTGCGACTCTATTGCGGTGACCTGTCCGGAGTGCGCGCCCGCATTGGGCGTGCCTATGCCATCAATACCCTGGCGAGTATTTTGGGGTCGGTAGCGGCGGGCTTTTGGTTGATACCGCAATTTGGAACGGATGTTTTACTGACAATGATGGCTGCAATATTGCTGCTTACACCATTGTTCATGTATGCCAGAGTTACGGCGCCAAGGCAGCGTGCGGCATTGTTGTCGATGATTATTGTTGGTGCTTCGGTCAACTGGTGGTTACCGCATTTGGACTACCGGTCGATGATCGCATCGGTCTCCTATGATATCAATTCCATAAAGCAGCGTGACGCAAACTTTCTCTATCTCAAAGAGGGGAAGGCCGGCGTGGTGGCTATGGTTGATTACGGCACTGATGAATGGGTGCGTTTGCAGAGCAACGGTCTGAACGAATCTTTGATCGACCTGCAGGATGAGGACCACGTTTTGCTGGTGGAGTCACTGTTGGCGCTGGTGCCCTATCTGTTGCATGACGATCCCAAAGATGGATTTGTCTTAGGGTTTGGTGGCGGAATAACCACCCGTTCCATGACCTTGACCCAAATGGAGAGTATTCATGTTGTTGAGCTGGAGCCAGCCGTAATCGAGGCTGGTAAGGCCATACGTGGTGGATCTATACCCTTTTTGCAGGATTCGCGCCTGCGGCTGGATATCAATGACGCGCGCAACACATTGCTGGTGGAGAACAGCCGCTATGACATTATCGCTGCGCAACCGTCGCACCCCTGGCTGGCGGGGGCTGCCAATGTATTTACAGAGGAATTTTTTCAGATAGTCCATTCAAGGCTCAATGAGGGAGGGATTTTCAGTCAGTGGGTCAATCTTTTTAATATGGATGTAACCACCTTGCGTTCGATTATTAAGGCGTTCTACAACGTCTTTCCTGAGGGGATGACCTTCGCCAATCTGGAAAGCGGCGATTTTATTCTTTTCGGGTCAGACCGTTCGCTGTTGTTTGACTATGACCGCATCGAGAAACGCATGTCCGAGGCGCCGATAAAACGGTTTCTGGGAAAACAAGGGATTTACAAGCCGGATGATCTTTTTTATTACTTCGCGTTGTCGCGCGAACTGGCTCTGGCTGCTGCGGGCGATATCGTGCCCAATAGTGATAGAAATATTTTGTCCGAAGTGCGTTTGTCCGCTACCGAGGCGAACAAACAGGGGTATGAAGACCCATATGAATTCTTAAGGCAGCTCTACAATCTCGATGTTGCTTCATATTTTAAATCCGAAGAGGCAAGTAAGCGCCTGGACTCCCTGGCCGCACGCATGTTTTACAATGGCAACTTTCAGTTGGCCAAAAATATTGCCGACCACCTGGAGTCTATAGATCCGTTGATGGCGCGTGTCGTGCGCTACGAAATTTATTGGCAGCAGTATATGGTCGATGAACTTTTTGACCTGTTCGATACGCACGACAAGTGGCCCGACAGAACATTGGACCAGCACGTCCGCGCCTTGTTGGAGTTGAAGCGTTTCCCGGAGGCGCAGGACTTGATAAAACGCATCGGCGATAAAGATTTGGCGCGAGCCTTGAAGGCTCAGTTGCTTTATGAAACGAACCGGTTGTCGGAGCTGCGGGGCATTAAGCCACATACGCAGCGAGAAAAGATATGGGTATTGCTGGCAAGGTCTGAGCTTGAGCCATTGATAGCGGGCGCTGAACTGGAGAAGCTTATTGATGATGATGACTGGAATGTGGTGGCGCTGGCTGCATTGGTGCGCTACTACGCAGTTGCCAATGATATAGTCAACATGAACAAGCGCATGCGTCAATTGGTGTCGGTGGTGGACAAAATGACCAGCCTGTATGAAAAATTCATCGATGACGCCTTGGAAAAACAACAAGTCGAACGTGCGCAAATTGTTTTGCATGCGCTTGAACAGATTCAGACTCCGCAAGAAACCTTGGAGAAACTGCGCCGGCGCATCGCTGATGCGCAGAAGCAGGGCGCTGTGTCCAAGAAGCTCGCGGCATTAAATAAGGACAAATAACCTTTCCCATTCNNCTAACTATATCAAAACTCGCTAATTTTCTGTTGTTCCAGCAAAGTAATTCATTCACCTATTTTCCGTTGACAGGGTAGTTACGATTGTTCTAGCATCCAGGTCATAGATTTATTTGATGTTTGGTTATGAATAATTAATAAGCGAATACTTATATATAAAAAATTTATTAAGAGGCAGTTCGCACATAACAACAGCAGTCATTAACCAACGGGCGGGAGGGCTCACAAAGGGCGGCGGTGTCGTAAATTCTTAGGGCATCGATCAAAATCTTCCAATCGGTAAACAGGGTCAAGCGCGCCAGAGTAGCGGTGCGAGGGATTCTTTTTCTTGAAAACGCGAAAACGGGTTTGAGGATGCATATGTCAGTAGAACAACATAGCAACACTAGAGGCGTTAATGGTCTTTTCGCGCTGGTCTTGGGGCTGCTCGGTCTGCCTTTAGCCGCGCTGGTAGGCTTGGCGCTGATAACAACGCCTATGGAGGCCAGCGCGCAGGCGGCAATCCCCCCGGGTGGAAGTCATGACGGCGACATTGTGGAGCAGCCGATTGAGTTTCCGCACAACATTCATGTTGAGGTAAACAAGATCAACTGCATGTATTGCCATACCTATGCACGACGCAGCAAGGTGGCCGGTATTCCTCCCACCAGCAAATGTATGGGCTGTCACAAGATCATTGCCACTGACAAGCCGCGTATTCAAAAACTGACGGAATACTGGGAGAAGAAGCAGTCTCCTGAATGGAAAAAGGTCCATGACGTCCCGGATTTTGTGCACTTTACCCACGAGCGACACCTGAAAAAGTTTGTCTTTGATGCGGATTTTCCCGTGGAGAATGTGCGTGAGGTGTGTGCGTTTTGTCATGGCGATATCGGTAACATGACTGTGGCGCGTAAGGTCAAGCCGTTGAATATGGGCTGGTGTGTGAGTTGTCACCAGAAAAACGGTGGTCCCGGCGATTGCTGGAAGTGTCATAAGTAACAAGCAATTTACAGAGGCGGATAGAGACTATGAGCAGCCGTGTTAATCGAAGATCATTTTTGAAAATCCTCGGACTGGGTGGAGTCGGCAGCGGGCTTGCCGGTTGTGATATGCCCAGTACTGTTACTCTGGAAGAGGGTAAAGAGGATGTTGTTTCCTATTTAATGCCTGAAGAGTATGTCATTCCTGGCGTAGGCGTCTGGTATGCGTCTGCCTGTTTGCAGTGTGCAGCGGGTTGTGGTGTGCATGGGCGTGTGCGCGAGGGGCGTCCGCTCAAGCTGGAGGGTAACCCGGAAGCCTCTGTTAATGGCGGTAAGCTTTGCATGATGGGGCAGGCGGCATTGCAAGGTCACTACAATCCGGATCGTGTTACCAAGCCGATGATTCGCGAAGGCGGCAAATTGCGCGAAGCCTCATGGGAGGAGACTTGGAAGCTGATCAATGGAAAGCTAGGTAAGGATGCCGCCGTTACCGCTGACCGTGTGGCCTGGTTTACTGGCAATATCAGTGGCCATCAGGCGGTGCTAGTTAAGGCGCATCTACAGTCACTGGGTTCCAAACGCCACTATGTGCATGAAGTGGTCAATGTCGAGACCTGGCAGGCGGTCAATCGTGACATGCTAGGCGAGGCAATGCCCCGTCTTCGCATGGATAAAGCCAATGTCATCCTTTCATTGGGGGCGGATTTCCTGGGTGCGTGGTTGTCACCGGTCCATTTCAGCCGGGAGTACGCGAAGTTTCGTACCGGTAAGTCTCGCGGAACATTAATTCAGGTTGAGTCCAAGATGAGCCTGACCGGTGGTAGTGCCGATCGTTGGTTGCCCATCAAGCCAGGTACCGAAGGACTGCTGGTCTTGGCGATCGCCAATCTTTTGTTAAACAAACACCATTTGTCGGATAAAGGGGTGCTCGCTAGCTTACGCAAGCAGATTGATGACATCAATCTGAACAACGTCGCGCGTACTACCGGTGTGGTGGGTGATCGCATTCAGCGTATGGCCGCAGTCCTGGCTGAACGCGGACCCAGTCTGGTTTTGGCCGGTCCACAAATGGACTATGCATCCACGGCCGCCACAATGGCATTGAATATTATTCTGGGTAATGTCGGTAAGACCATAGAGTCTGCTGGCGAGGCGCAGCTGAGCGATTTGGCAATGGTCACGGGTGGTTCAGCGGATCTGTTGCGTTTCGCCAATGCCGCACAAAGCAAACGATTGGATGCGGTGTTTTTCTGGGGTAGTAACCCTGCGTTTAGCGCCCCTGCCGCGCTCAAGATGCAGGATGCCTTGGCCGCCGTACCTTTAAAGATTGTCCTGACCCAGTTTATGGATGAAACCGCCGAACTGGCAGATGTCGTTATTCCTTTGGCCTCAGCACTTGAGGATTGGGGTACGCACATGGGTATCTATCCTGGTGATGGACACCAATTGGTGTTGCAGCAACCTCTCATGGAAAAGCTCTATGACCAGACTGTAGGGTTTGGGGATTTTCTGCTGAGTTTGTTGAAAGAAAGGCGTGCCCAAGAGTTTGGCAAGTTTGCCGACTATTATGGATACCTGCGTAATGTTTTCGAGGCGATGCCAGCATCGATGAAAAATAGTCGTAGTGGCGAACAATTCTGGAATGCATCTTTGCAGTCCGGTGTGCTGTCTATGAAATCAAGCGCTGGTTCGCTGAAGTTAAATATTCCCGATGTCGTTATCAGTAAGGCCGGTCAGGACAGTAGTTCCAGTTTATCTTTGGTGGCCACAGCACGTCTTGGATTGTGGGATGGCCGTCATGCCAATCTGCCCTGGTTGCAGGAGGCGCCGGATCAGATCAGTAAAGTGGTTTGGGATTCCTGGGCGGAGATTCATCCTACCACCGCGGAAAAACTGAATATCAAACAAGGTGACTATCTGCAGGTTGCGTCTGCGGGTGGCGAGGTCAAGGTCAAGGCCTACCTGTTTAAAGGTGTTCATCCGGACGTTGTGGCCATTCCCCTCGGTCAGGGGCATGAATCCTATGGACGTTACGCCAGCAAAGTAGGCGTCAATCCCCTGAATATTCTCAATCTCAATTCCGATGCCAAAAGTGGTGAGCTGGCGTTGAATGGCACATTGGTTTCGGTAAGCAAGACCGGTGATAGCGATAAGGTGGTCAAAATGGGGAACGACGGCAGTCAGGCCGGACGTCGCATGGTGGTAACGATTTCGGCGGATGTGTTGCGCCGCACGGAGGGTGTGTAATGTCTCTGAATAATATTCTTGAAAACTGGTCGAAATATCGCCGTGGCTCGGAAGAAGGTGGCCATCATGAGTATGAGCATCGTTGGACCATGGCGGTAAACCTGGATTTATGTACCGGTTGTAATGCCTGTTCCACAGCATGTTATGCGGAAAATAACCTGGCAACCGTAGGTAAGGAAAAGTTTGAAAAAGGTCAGGCCATGCATTGGATGCGTATCGAACGCTACTGGGATCAGATGGAAAAGGAATATCCGGAAAACGGTGCAAGCTTTTTACCCATGATGTGTCAGCAGTGTGGTTCGGCAACCTGCGAGCCAGTTTGTCCGGTGGCGGCGACCTATCATACACCGGATGGGCTGAATGCTCAGGTGTACAACCGCTGTATCGGTTCGCGCTACTGTTCCAATAATTGCCCTTTCCGTGTGCGCTATTTTAACTTCTATTCTCACTATGAGAGCGCTTGGCCGGAGCCTCTGAACAAACAGCTTAATCCTGATCTGACTGTGCGTGATAAAGGCGTTATGGAGAAATGTACATTTTGTGTGCAACGAATCCGGTCGGCCAAAGACAAGGCCAAGATGGAAAATCGAAAACTGAGCGATGGCGAATTCACCACAGCCTGCGCTCAGGCATGTCCGACAGGAGCTATCGTTTTCGGAGACACACTGGATGAAAAGAGCGCTGTAGCCAAGCTGTGGCAGAAGCATCAGGTCAAGCGTTATGTCCATAAACAGGAAAAGAGTGACGAGAACCTGCGCGGGTACCGAGTTTTCGAAGAGCTGAATGTCGATCCCTCGGTGATGTACCTGGAACGTGTTCGCGATACTAGCGTTTAACTAAAACAAACGGTCTATAGCAGATAGGTTTTGATGCCATGATAGATAAAGACATTGACGAAAATATCAAATGGGCGCAGATAAACGCGGACGTTTTGCGCAGTATGGAAAATCCCCGCAAGGCTTACTGGTTAACCTTTGGGATTTGTATTTCCATGGTTATGTGTGCCGTAGTGGCGGAGATTTATCAATACCGCACCGGTATGGGGCCCGCGAATCTGAATAACCCACACATGTGGGATATGTATATCGCTACTTTCGTATTCTGGATAGGTATGAGTCACTCTGGCACACTGTTGTCGGCGATTCTGCATATCATCCATGCGGACTGGCGAAAGCCGATTTATCGTTTTGCTGAAGCGATGACCACGTTCTCGTTGATGACCGCGGGCCTGTTTCCGATCATCCACTTGGGGCGCGTATGGAATATGTACTGGGTTCTACCCTATGTCAGCGACCGTGGGCACTGGCCCAATTTTCGCTCGCCATTGGTGTGGGATGCCTTTGCCATCAGTACCTATCTGTCGGCGTCGATGTTGTTCCTGTTCATCGGTATGATTCCCGATCTGGCCATTTGTCGCGATAATGCCAAGGGCTGGCGCAAAAAACTGTATGGCTTTCTTTCGATGGGTTGGCGCGGTGATGATCGTCAATGGCGTAATTTCCGTAAAACTTACCTGCTGATGGCCTGTTTCCTGATTCCCTTGGCGGTATCGGTACACTCCATCGTATCGTCGGATTTTGCGATGTCGATAATGCCAGGCTGGCACGTGACCTCGTTCCCGCCCTATTTCGTGGCAGGTGCGTTGTATTCCGGTTGTGCGGCGATTATTACACTGTTTGTCATGTTGCGTTACTTCTTCAAGTTTGAGCAGTACATGACCATCGCTATCCTGGAGAAGACCTGCAAGCTGACGTTCGCCATTGCTATGGTTTGGACCTACCTCAATCTGGTGGAGTTTGCCGCCACGTGGTATGGCCATAACATTTATGACAAGGAGCTGCTGATAGCCAAGGCCACTGGGCCTTATGCGTGGATCTTCTGGACCATGATTTTCTGCGGTATGGTTGTTCCCTTCGCCCTGGCCGTGGAGAAGATGCGCCGTCACTTGCCGACCATGTTCGTTGTTTCACTGTTGTTGAATTTGTCGATGTACTTTGAACGCTGGATGATTGTTGCGCCAACATTGTCAATGTCTCACAATCCTCACCAGTGGGACATCATGTGGGGCAGTATCGTCGAGTGGGCAATTGTCTTCGGCAGCTTCGGTTGGTTTGGTCTGCTGTTTCTTGTGTTCGTAAAGGTATTTCCCTCTGTGTCCATGTATGAGGTTAAGGAGATGGTTTACCACCGTCGCCGGGTGGTAAACGAAAAGGCGGCAAAGAAATTCCATCGTCGCGCAACTGATCCGCAACCCGGTACGGAAGGAGCATAACAATGAGTAAGACACGCATATTGGGTTTGTTTAGTAATTTCGACGAGGCATTCGCCGCAATCTCGGATATCCGGGCTTCCGCTGTGCCAGGAGTAAGTGTCGATGATATTACTCTGAAGTCACCCATCGAACATCCTGAAATTGAGGAGGTCTTGGGAGAAAGGCCGATCTATATTCAGAATTTTACCTTTTTCGGTGCACTGTTTGGTTTGGTTTTCGGCTTCCTGTTTCTGGCCAGTGCCCAGGCGACATTTCTGGTACAGCCACAAGGAGGGAAGCCGGTGATTCCTCTGCCTTCCAACTTTGTGCTGGTCTACGAAATGTTGATCTTCTTTGGCGTTTGGGCAACGTTTTTCGCTTTTCTTTTTCTGGCGCGCATGTTCACCCGCAAAGGGGCGCTGTATAGCGAAAAGGTAAGTCTGGATCAGATAGGTATCATGTTGGATGTTGATGGTAGTAATCTAACCGCGTTAAAAGAGTTATTCGTAAAACATAAGGTGCTGGAGATGCGCGAAGAGGTGTTGCGATGAAACGGTTGATAATGGTTTTTACCTTGATAGTCGTGCCGACCAGCGTTTTTGCATGGCCTTGGTCCCAGGATATGATGAACCAGCCTAGCATCAAACCGCAGGAAGGTCAGATGCAACCGTTTCCAAAGCGTTCTGTGCCGGTCGCTGGTATCCCGACCGTGTATACAGACCGCGAGCAGACAAAGGGCTTGGCAAATCCTATCAAGGTTTCGCAAGCCTCTTTGAAAAAGGGGGAGACGCTATTCAAAATATATTGCGCCGCTTGTCATGGGCTTACCGGCAAGGCCGATTCTCCGGTCAGTAACAAGATTGGTGCCATCGATCTTACCGATGACTATGTGCAGAAAGATCTGACTGAGGGCTGGGTTTTCGGAACGATCACCTTCGGTAGCGCCATCATGCCAGCTTACGGTAAGCCTGGCGAAGGTGGTGGATCGAACGATCTGAGCGTAGAAGAACGTTGGCACGTGGTCAATTATGTAAAGCATGGCCTGGCTAAGGCCGCGCGCAATATGGCCAGTAACTAATTTGAAGGGGTAAAACTCTATGGAAAATTTCGGCAGCTGGTCCATATTGACCACCAATTTTCTGCTGGTGTTGTTTCTAGCTCTGGCAGCGGTAACCTTTTGCTCCATTTTGCATCTGGCTAACGGTAAATGGCGATTTCAGGTCCGCTACCTGGCCTCGTCACTCACTATTCTGTTCCCGATTGCCTTTATATTGTTGCTTGTGCTTTTGGCCAACGGAGAGGCGACTTTTCCTTGGTTGGCGCATGCCCATGACGAAGGCAGTCACCTGAACGGTTGGCATAACTATACCTTTTTGGTAACAAGGCAAATCGTCGGTTTTCTGGTAGTGGCGGGTCTTTTTATGCTGTTTGTAAAATATCAGCATTTAAGCACCATAGATGATTCCTATAAGATTCGTCGCCGTTTTCGTAATATTGCCTTGTTGATTCCGTTTTTTTACGTGTTGTACGGCACTATGGTTGCCTGGGATTTCGAGATGACCTTGATACCCAGTTGGCATTCTGCCAGCTACGGTGTATACCACTTTGTCAGCAATTTTCACGCGTTTTTGGCATTCTTCGCCATCTTGATCTTTTTCCTGATGCGTTCAGGCAAATTGACCCGCCCACCTGAGGAAAAGGTGTTGAACTACTTGGCGCAGATGATGTTAGCTTTCACAATTTTGTGGACCTACTTCTGGTTTACCCAATATTTGATTATGTGGTATGGGCGCTTGCCAGAGGAGTTCGGACGCTTTCGCGGTATGATTGAAGGTGGTTTAGGTGGTTTGTGGTGGACGTTCTACGCGCTGAAATCGCTTATTCCATTTTGTACCTTTATTTTTACCAATAATCGGCATAACTCTTACGTTATCGTAACGATTGCATTTGGTATATTGATCGGTACCTGGATCGAGCGCTATGTGTGGATAGCTGGTTCTGTGGATACCACCAATGCTCATATACCGATGACATCTGTAATAGACATCGTGTTGACCCTGGTGGTAATTGCAGCCTGTTGGTTGTCGGTACGTTGGTCTTTAAATCGCTATGGTTTGATAAGACCTTGATAGTGGTGCGCACATAATTCAAAAAAGCCCCCGAAAGGGGGCTTTTTTGTTTGTCTGAGAAAATTTGATATTTTTGAAATAGTTATATATAAAGTATGTGTAAGTGGGAGTATGCCTTTCCCATTAGGTATATCGTTGAAAATAACAAAATAACCGCTATAAAAATTATCGATTATTGCTGGGATATATTAAACTTTTGAAAAATTGTTAGAACCGGAAATTTGGATCTGAAATGTGATCAATCAAGGACGGTTTCCATAAAACGATGATAATACAGGCATTTACATCTGGTTAGATGATCAGTATATGCTTATATAAAAATATTGAATAATATGATGGTTTGGTTTCTTTGCTATTCTATCCCTTTATTTTCCGATAACTCCATTTCACGGGGTTATGACAACTTCATAGGGTTGAGCTGATGAATGATAACGAGGTAGATAAGAATAGAAGACGTCTACTGGTTGCTGCGGCTGGGGTTATGGGTGGTGTCGGGGCAGGCTATGTGGCTACCCCTTTCATTTTGTCCATGCATCCGAGTGAGCGCGTAAAGGCGGCTGGTGCGCCAGTGGAAGTGGATATTGCCAACATAAAGCCAGGCGAATTGATGACCGTAGAGTGGCGTGGTAAACCGGTTTGGATTCTTCGTCGGGATTCCGGAATGTTGGATGATCTACAGAAACTTGCCGACGAGTTGCGTGATCCGAATTCCGAAGAAAATACTCAACAACCTACCTATGCCAAGAATTTTAATCGTTCTTTGAATCCAGAGTACTTGGTAGTTATTGGTATTTGTACCCATCTTGGATGTGCGCCAACCTTTCGACCGGATAAGGCGCCCAATGATCTGGGATCACAATGGAAGGGTGGCTTTTTCTGTCCGTGTCACGGTTCCCGCTATGATTTGGCCGGCCGGGTATTCAAGGGGGTCCCAGCGCCATCAAATCTTGTAGTACCACCTCACCGTTTTATCACTGACAACCGCATTTTGATCGGTGCAGATCCGGAGGTGGCCTGATGAGTAACATAATTGTCACCGTACGTGATTGGATAGACGCCCGTTTTCCCATGACGCAGCTCTGGAACGAGCACATGGCGAAATACTATGCGCCTAAGAATCTCAATTTTTGGTACTTCTTTGGTTCATTGGCTTTGCTGGTCCTGGTTTTGCAGATTGTCACTGGTATTTTTTTAACCATGAACTACAAACCGACTGCGGAAACCGCTTTCTCGTCGGTTGAGTACATTATGCGTGATGTAGAGTGGGGCTGGTTGATACGTTATATGCACTCCACCGGTGCCTCATTCTTCTTTGTCGTTATCTACATGCATATGTTTCGAGCACTGCTTTACGGGTCCTATCGTGAACCGCGCGAGTTTCTATGGATTGTCGGTATGTTGTTGTTTGTCCTTCTTATGGCTGAAGCCTTTATGGGCTATTTGCTGCCTTGGGGGCAGATGTCCTTCTGGGGGGCACAGGTTATCATCTCGTTGTTTGGCGCCATTCCCTACATCGGTGACGACATTGCTTTGTGGATACGTGGTGACTATGTGGTGGCTGACGCCACTTTGAATCGTTTTTTCTCGCTGCACGTGATTGCTGTGCCATTGTTGTTGGTTGGGGCTGTAGTTTTGCATGTTATGGCCCTGCATCAGGTTGGCTCCAATAACCCCGACGGTATCGAAATTAAGAAAAACAAGGACGCGAACGGTATTCCATTGGATGGTATCCCTTTGCATCCCTACTATACCGTTAAGGATATGTTTGCGGTTGTGGTGTTTCTGATGTTGTTTGCGTTGGTGTTATTTTATGCACCGGAGTTTGGTGGCTGGTTCCTTGAGCGGGATAATTTTGTACCTGCGGATCCGTTGAAAACACCTGAGCACATCGTGCCTTTGTGGTACTTCACCCCCTTTTACGCCATTCTTCGCGCCATCCCTGATAAGTTCGGCGGCGTCGTGTTGATGGGGTTGTCGATACTGATGTTATTTATTTTACCTTGGTTGGATCGCAGCCCGGTCAAATCCATTCGCTATCGTGGCCAGGTCTACAAGATTGCCTTGACACTGTTTGTTATCAGCTTTGTCGGTCTTGGCTACTTGGGTACAGTTGCCGCAACTCCCACCGCAACCTGGTTTGCCCGCGGACTGACCTTGGTCTATTTCGGATTCTTTCTGTTGATGCCTTGGTATAGTCGCTTGGACAAGGCCAAGCCCGTGCCGGATAGGGTGACAAAAAAATGAAAATATTATTCACATTTATCATAACCATTCTGCCGGGTTTGGCCGCTGCTTCTAGTGCGGCCCATCTGGACCACCTTACGATTGATCTGACCAATCGGGAGGCAATACGCAACGGCGCCAAGGCATTTACCAGTTATTGTTTAAACTGTCATTCCGCCTCGCTGATGCGTTTCAACCGCCTGGCGCGGGATTTGGAATTGACTGAGGAGCAGGTATTTAAAGACTATATGTTTGTCAGTCACAAGATTGGCGATACGATGTCTGCCGCTATCGATGCCAAAGATGCCAAAGCCTGGTTCGGCACCAAGCCGCCGGATCTGTCTGTAATTGCCCGGGCGCGTGGGACCGATTGGCTCTATTCCTATTTGCGTTCCTTTTATCTGGATGAAAAGCGTCCAACTGGCGTCAACAATCAGGTGTTTAAAGATGTTGCCATGCCCCATGTGTTGTGGGAGCTTCAGGGATTGCAAAAGGCGGTTTATAAAACTGTCAAACAAGCCGATGGCAGTGAGCACGAGGTGTTTGACCACTTCGAACTGGTGCAAAAAGGAAAATTGACATCGGATGAATACGACAGCTATGTCGCTGACCTAGTTCATTATCTGGCCTATATGGGGGAGCCAAGCAAAATGCAACGCCTGGCCCTGGGTAAGTGGGTATTGCTTTATCTGCTGATATTCGCAATTGTGGCTTATTTCCTAAAAAGGGAGTTCTGGAAGGACGTGAAAAAATAGTTTTGGCTATTTGACCGGGTGACTGGGGCCGTTTACGCGCTTCTCAGGGACGCAGAGTTCCCGCAGATTTTGGGCCGCCAGCGGACAGGGATTACCAGGTAAATAGGGGATTGAGGATAACAAGGCCGGCATTAGCTGGCCTTTTTTTTTCGAATAAACAAAGGGATGCGACTCGTTTGCCCACAAGAGCATTGGGATTTGTTATACTGACTCGCTTTTATGGCTCAGGGTAGGTTGTTTTGGAGAATCGGGATATGGCGTTGATTGCGAACAAGAAATCGGTAATGACTTTGTTTTCTGGTGGGTCGAGTATCTATAGTCATCGCACTCGTATGGTATTAGCGGAAAAAGGAATCAGTGTCGATGTGATTGAGGTTGGTGCTGATGGAAAGCCGGAGGATCTGTTGGAGTTGAATCCGTATGGGTCAGTACCGACATTGGTTGATCGCGATTTGGTTCTATATGATTCACAGGTGATTATGGAGTACCTGGATGAGCGTTTTCCCCATCCGCCGTTAATGCCTGTTGACCCGGTATCCCGGGCTCGTACACGTCTGATGTTGTATAGAATTAACAAGGATATTTACAGCCTTGTTGATCGCATTGATAGTGGCGAAGGTGTTGACCAGGCGAAAAAGGAATTGGCGGAAAATCTGGTGGCGATCTCTCCTGTGTTTGATCAGAAGCCGTTTTTTATGAGCGATGAATTCTCCCTGATGGACTGTGCCTTGGCGCCGGTATTGTGGCGCCTGAAAGTTTATGGTGTTGAACTGCCCGATCAGGCAAAAGCTGTGAGTAAATATGCCAAGCGGGTTTTTGATCGCGCTGCTTTCCGCGAAAGTTTGACGAATGCAGAACGGGATATGCGTGCCGCCTGATGCGCTTGAGTTTTGAGAATTTAACCAAAGGGCAGTGATTGATGAGTCCAGATTTTCCCATGACTTCCAGTCGACCTTACCTGATAAGAGCTCTTAATGAGTGGATTCTTGAAAACGCTTTGACTCCCTATGTAATGGTTAGTACGGAAGAGTCGGATGTTCAGGTGCCCGAACAATACGTCGTCAATAATAAAATTATTCTTAATATCAGTCCCCAGGCGGTCAACAGTCTGTATCTAGGCAACGACCGGCTGGAGTTCAGTGCCCGCTTCGGGGGGCAGCCTATGTTGGTCAGTGTGCCCGTACGCGCAGTTATGGCAATCTATGCGAAGGAAAATGGTCGTGGTATGGTGTTCAGTCAGGATGACGATTTGCCACCGACAGATCCTGGAAAAGATACCGCTGACAAAAAGCCTAAGTTGAAGTTAGTCAAATAGTCTTTTATGGCGATAGAGGTATTGCAGGCCGATATTACTCGTTTGGATGTGGACGCCATTGTCAATGCAGCAAATACTTCTCTTTTGGGTGGCGGCGGGGTCGATGGAGCAATCCATCGCGCAGCCGGACCGCAATTGTTGGCAGCTTGCCGCGTATTGAATGGTTGTGAAACCGGGGAGGCGAAGATAACCCCAGGTTTCAATCTGCCGGCCCGTTGGGTGATTCATACCGTAGGGCCGGTCTGGCACGGTGGCGTTCGGCAGGAGGCACAGCTATTGTTCAACGCCTATGACAACTCCTTTCAGTTGGCGCTCACTAACGGCATAAAGTCCATTGCATTTCCCTGTATCAGCACCGGAGTTTATCGGTTTCCCAAGACGGAGGCCGCACGCATTGCTATTAAGGCAATGCAGCAATATCAAGATAAATTTAGTCGCATTATCGCCTGTGTGTTCAATGGCGAGGATTTGGCTCTATATCAGAAGTTGTTGGCTGAACTCTAAATTACATTTATCCGACAAAGAGTTTACCCGGATTCAGAATGTTGTTCGGATCAAAGGCCTGTTTGATCTGTTTCATGACGTGCAAGGTAGGTGTGTCAATTTCCCGTGAGATATAGGCTTGCTTCTCCAAACCGACACCATGCTCTCCCGACAGTGTCCCCTGCAGCCGAAGTACCAGATCGAAAACTTCATCCAGGCACTCGTGCCCGCGCGCCATTTCCTGAGGGTCATCAGGATTCAATAGCAGATTGACATGGATGTTACCGTTACCTGCGTGGCCAAAATTTACGATAGTGATTCGGTGCTGCTGGGAGAGCTGTTGCAGACCAGTGATCAATTCGGGTATGAAAGCCACGGGTACGACCACATCTTCATTTATTTTCTTTGGTGCAATCTTACGCAATGCCGGTGATAGGGCCTTGCGCAAACTCCACAGCTGTTCCACTTCCTGGGTCGTATTGGCAATTATGATTTCACGTAACCCTGGATTACGTGCCGCTTGCTCAATGACGGCTGCGGAACTCTCTATTTCCGCTGGGGTCCCGTCCACTTCGATCATCAATATGGCGCCAGCTTTTTCCGGTAGCTTGTAGGATCCATAGCCTCTTATCATGTCAATGGCAGCAGCATCCATGAATTCAAGTGCGCAGGGGGTGACGGGTTGTGCCATGATGGAACTGACGGCGCGTGCAGCGCTGTCGATATCCTGATAGACCGCCTGCAAGGTTTTTTTGGCCGTAGCCATGGGTAGTAGTTTTAGTGTTGCCTCGGTGATGATGGCCAAACCGCCTTCCGATCCGATTAACAGGCGGGTCAAGTCGTATCCGACTACGCCCTTGCTTGTTCTTACGCCAGTACGTATCAAATCACCGGCCCCGGTGACGGCAGTCAAACCCAGGGTGTTTTCCCTAGCTGTACCGTATTTAACAGCTCGTGGTCCCGCCGAGTTATAGGCCAGATTGCCTCCCACGGAACAAAAGGCGCTGCTGGTTGGGTCGGGTGCCCAAAAAAAACCATGTTGCCCGGCCGCTTCCTGTACAGCCTGATTGGTTACGCCGGGTTGTACAACCATGAGGCGGTTTTCCGGTTCTACTTCCAATATGCGGTTCATCCGTTCCAGGCTGAGTACGATACCGTGTGCGTCGGGGACCGCGGCACCGGTTGTCCCGGTGCCGCGACCACGTGCAGTTATAGGGATGCTCAATTCATTGCACAGACGCACAATGGCCTGTACCTGTTCGCTATCGGTTGGCAGGCATACTGCCAATGGTACTGTCTGGCGTCGGCTGTTGTCGTAACTGTAGGGAAGGCATGCGCCTGCCTCGGTTAATAGATGTGGTGCTGGCAGGATTTGCCTCAACCGATCGTATAATAGTTTAGTTTGAGGGGTGTCATTCATGGCTAAAAGGAGCTAGCAGCTAAAGGCATCGCTTATCCAGTCGATGTGACTGCTGTCGCCCGTGATGGCTACGACGTCAAAGCGGCTGGGGCGCTGGTTAAAACCGGGATGCCGGTTGATGTATTCGAGGGCAGTCTTTATCAGTTTTTGTTGTTTGCGTTGATCAACACTTTCGGCAGCGCTACCGAAACAAGGGTTTTTTCGATAGCGAACCTCAACAAAAACCAGTTGTCCGGCCTGTTCCATGATCAGGTCTATTTCGCCATACCGACAGTGATAGTTGCTCTCCAGAAGTTTTAGTCCTTGATTCCGCAGATAGGCGCAAGCAATCTGCTCCGCCTGCTGGCCGGTGGCTTTGGCGCTTTCGTTCTGGATCCGTGGCGAAGAGTTTTTATTCAATGAGGACCGGTACGCCGTTGCGAAATTGTGCCCAACTAAGGCGCCTGTTTAGCCTATTCATCAGCCCCATTTGAATATTGCCTGTCTGACCGTCGAAGGCGGAGAATGGATTGTCTTTAAGGCGTTGTAAATGCGGGATCACCTCAAAGGCGTCGATGCCCAGGGCGAACAGGCGCGTGTAGCGATCCTGCTCGTCAGGCCAAAGCTGATTAACTGAAGCCTTGAGGCTGCCCTTTGAGGCCCGGCCCAACACCCAAGGCATGTCGACAAACACGACTTCATTGATGTCTCGGTCCATACGTGGGTTGAGCTTGCCTTCATAGGCGTGCGAGGTGCTATAAACCGGTAGGTCGATGGCGTGGTGGAACTTAAGTTGGGGGCCGATCTGTCGCGCCTGGCGCGGGAATGCCGCCAGAAAGATAAAATCAACATCCTGGCGGCGGCGTGGTGTAAATGTCGTATTGGCACGGATGACGCTATTGACTATACGATGGCGGGATTGGCTTTCATCGATATTCAGGGCGCGTTTGATCGGACCGGAAAAATCATTTAATTTCGAATCATAGGCCTGGGCTTCAACCAGTTTGCCACCAATCTCTTCCCAGCGCTGCTTGAAGGCGGTGTACAGACGTTCACCAAAGGGACCCTCCGGATAAAAGACCAGGGCATATTCGTGGCCATCCAGGCGCGCGCGTTCCGCCATCTGACGTGCTTCGTCTTCGGGTAACAGGCTAATCTGGTAGAGGTTTTTGGTCTCTTTTTCTGTGGAATCGCTGTAATTCAGGGCCAAGGTCGGGCGATCCAGTGACGACTTGTCTGCTAGCTGGGTAACGGAACTCTTGTTCAACGGGCCGATAATAAAATCGGCGCCGTCATCGACGGCTTGGTCATAGATGTTTTGTACATCTTTCTCATCATCGCCGGTATCATAAAAGCGTAGTTCCGGCTTGGGGTCCTGCGTCGAACGGTAATAGGCAGACATGACACCGTCACGGATGGCAGAGGCAGGTTTTTGCAGTTTCCCAGATAAGGGTAATAAAACCGCTATATGCGTGGGATAACCGATGCGGCTGGCATCGATCGGTTGTATCAGTGTGGCGATTGTCAACTCATGCAAGGGATGAGTGGGGTTGTGGCTGCGCCAGGTTTTGAGTTCCTTCTTCATGCGAGAAGGTTGGTTTTTGAACTGTTTTTGCAGCAGGCTGATGTCGAGCCAACCCTTGAGTGTGGGATTGGCGGTTTTGTCGCGATAGCTGACTATCTGCTTGTTGGTAAGCATGCCCAGTGTTTCCAGCAGTTGGATCTGGTTTTGCTCGATATCGGCCGGGTCACGCAACAAGGCCTCGCGTTGAATCAGTTTGTCGGCCGCGGTGAGTTGCTTGCCGCGGATAGAGAGCGCCTGAGCCTGGATCTCATAAATCTGCGCCAGTTGGTCAGGTAGTGTATTGGTGGCGTTATAGCGCTTGAGTATCGATTCCGTTAATTTGACATCACGCAGTTGGATGGCGACGCGGGCATCCAGAATGTCTTTGCGAACCTGATAAATGGTGTCCACCTTGCTCAGGTCGATCTGTTTCAGGATTTGTTTGGCCTGGGGCAGGAAGCTTCCCTGAATCAGGGCCTCGGCGGCGCGCAACTGCATGTCCTGGCGCCGGGGTGGGGCGACTTCATTGGCGATTTGTGAATACTCGAAGGCAGCATCCAGATATTGGCGGTTATTTAAATACTGTTGCGCGATCTGCAGGCGATTATTAATCAGCTCCTCTTTGCTGGGGACGCGGGGTGCCCGCGCACAAGAGGCCAGGATTAAGGCGATAACGGTGAAAAGTATCAGAATTTGTCTAGACATTTTCTTATAATATTCCAACTGGTATTTGAACTAAAGGGCTAATCTTGCCAGCCTGTGGGGTGGATAAGTGTAGCGTAGACCCTGGTGATAATTTTAGACGATTTCAACGGATATAAAGTGTGAGCGAGTCAGGAGTGTTATACGTTGTGGCGACGCCTATCGGCCATTTATCCGATATGGGGGCGCGTGCCGTTGAGGTTCTTAAGCAGGTAGACGTAATCGCAGCGGAAGATACCCGGCACAGCAGCCGTTTGTTGCAGGCCTACGGTATAGGCACGCCTTGTCTGGCCTTGCATGAACACAACGAGCAGCAGCAGGTGGCGCGGATAACACAGCGTTTGTTGGCCGGGGAGTCGGTGGCGCTGATTTCCGATGCGGGTACCCCCTTGGTGAGTGATCCTGGGTACCACCTGGTGCGTCAGGTGCGTCAGGCCGGGGTGCGCGTTTCGCCGGTACCCGGACCCAGTGCATTGATCGCCGCCCTGTCGGTCAGTGGCTTGCCAACCGACAGGTTTGTCTTCGAGGGATTTTTATCTGCCAAGTCCGGCGCGCGCCGGCAGCGCTTGGCCGAGCTGGCGGGTGAGGAGCGCACGCTGGTGTTCTATGAGGCCCCCCATCGGATACTCGATACCGTAGCTGACCTGGCAGAGTTGTTTGGTCCGGAGCGCGAGGCGGTTTTGGCCCGGGAGCTGACCAAGAATTTCGAGACCGTCCGGGCGGATAGCTTGCAGGGCTTGCACGCCTGGGCCAGTCAGGATGCCAATCAACAGCGGGGCGAGATCGTTTTGCTGGTCCATGGGGCTGCCCCCAAGGATAAGGGCGAGCTGAGTGAGGAGTCCCGGCGCATTCTGGTAGCCTTGATGGAGGAATTATCGGTTAGTCAGGCTGTAGCCCTGGCCGTGCGCATAACCGGGGTGTCGAAGAAGGTCTTATACGCCGCAGCCCTT
>DKAX01000171.1 GCA_002450975.1 Proteobacteria bacterium UBA6915 | reverse complement strand
GCGGTAGATTTCCACCTGAGCTTCGAGTTCATTGGTGGTGGAATCCAGACGCAGGGTATCAGAGATATAAGCGCCGTGATCCAGATCATTGGTAAAGAGGATCTCAAACTCCTTGAATCCTCCCTTGGCCATTGTTTCCAGGACCTCAGGTGTGATCTCGGTATTGGCAGCAACCACCACTTCACCGGTGGAAGAGTCTACCAATTCACGACCGAGCGTTTTTCCGATTACGTACTCCACTGGCACCGACAGTTTTTCCATGCCGGCAGCCTGCATCTCGCGCACATGACGCGCAGTAATACGGCGCGCTTTCTCGACGATTACCTTATTTTTATGTTTGACATCAAAGGTCAGGGTTTCACCGCGCAAACGCTCGGGAACCAGCTTGAGGAACAAACCGTCTTTTTCCGCAGTAATGATGTCGCGCTCAAAAAACATATCGAGCATATCCTGGGTACTAAATCCCAGGGCACGTAACAAAACAGAAACCGGCAGTTTCCGACGGCGGTCAATACGCACGAAAACGCAGTCTTTAGGATCGAATTCGAAGTCAAGCCAGGAACCACGATATGGAATCACCTGCGCATGAAAAAGTAATTTACCAGACGAATGGGTCTTACCCTTGTCANNTATCATAAATAACCAAACGCAGTTTCACGCGCATGGGAGCAGCATAAGTCATGCCGCGTACCTGACACTCTTTTACGTCGAAGGCCGGAGTACCCAAACGATAACCGACATACTCCAGCACGGCATTACCGGAATAGCTGGTAATGGGAAACACGGAGCTGAAGGCACCATGCAAGCCGGTGCTGGCACGCTCGTCGGGCTTGCGTTCTGCCTGTAAAAAGTTACGATAGGAGTCGACCTGTATCGACAGGAGGTAAGGTACTTCGAGGATAGTCGGACGTTTACCAAAGTCCTTGCGAATTCGTTTTTTCTCTGTAAAAGAATAGGCCATGTACGTTCCTCAAGCTTTTCCGTGTGTCTTAAAGCAGCCCCCGTGCCTCGCCGGCCGGTGCCACGCCCGCTAAAATCTGATTTTATTGCCTGTTGCCGACTAAAACGCCGGTTTGCCAACGGCAAAAGGCCAGCAGCTCAAGGCTGCTGGCCAATGCTTTATGCTGACTAGTCGTCTCAAGCAAATTACTTGATTTCGACCTTGGCGCCAGCCTCTTCCAATTGCTTCTTGATATCGTCGGCTTCAGCCTTATTGACGCCTTCCTTGACAGCCTTGGGAGCGCCTTCAACCAGATCTTTGGCTTCTTTCAGGCCCAGACCGGTTACGCCACGTACAGCCTTGATGACACCAACCTTGTTGTCACCGAAGCTGGCCAGGATTACGTCAAACTCGGTCTTCTCTTCCGCAGCGGCGGCACCGCCGGCAGCAGGAGCAGCGGCAACTGCAACAGCAGCGGCAGCAGAAACACCGAATTTTTCTTCCATAGCCTCAACCAAGTCAACAACTTCCATTACGGTCATGTTGGCGATGGTTTCCAGGATATCTTCTTTAGATACAGCCATGATAATTAACTCCTATCAAAAGACCCGTCGAATATCGAACAGGTCGGTTATAGATTAAAACGATTAAGCGGCCTGTTGTTTCTTGTCGCGAACTGCGGCAACGGCACGGGTAACCTTGGTCGGCACCTCGTTCAAGGTACGCGCCAGCTTGGTCACAGGGGCCTGCAGGACAGACATCAGTATGCTGATAGCCTGATCCTTGGTCGGCATCTTCGCCAGGCGATCGATATCGGAAGGCTGCAACAATTTACCGCTGACGGAAACTACCTTAACCACCAGCTTGTTATTGTCCTTCGCGAAATCCTGTATCACCCGCGCAGCTGCGCCAGGATCTTCCTGCGAGAAAGCCAACACCAGGGGACCAACCAGTGCGGGGGCCATGCAAGCGAAGTCAGTACCCTCAACGGCACGACGTGCCAGGGTATTCTTGACGACGCGCACATAGACACCGGACTTACGTGCCTTGGCACGCAGATCGGTCATCTGGGTCACAGTGAGACCGCTGTATTCTGCCGCAATGGCAGAATAGGCACCGGCCGCAACTTGTGCGACTTCCGCGACAATGGCCTTCTTGTCTTCTAATCCAAGAGCCACTCAAACACCTCCTATTGGATATGGCACCGAGACGATGCGCTATCCCTCGGATGAAACACGAGCACGGGTTTCCCCATACTCACCCTTACGGCAGCCCTTCAGGAGTAACCTGTAGTGGGCAAACACCGTCTGCGCGGGCGAATAATCATTAAACGATTCGACCATATATTTCTGGACTCCTCGTACCCGCGGTCTTTGACGACACCGGTGCAAGCACCGGCGACCCAAAGTTCTTGCAACCCCCTTACGGGGCAAATTCTTACAGTGTGGACTGATCCACGATCACGCCCGGACCCATGGTGCTGGACAGGCTGATCTTCTTCAAATAGACACCTTTGGCAGTGCTGGGTTTAACCTTATTCAGATCAACCAGCAATGCGGCCAGATTTTCCTTCAACTGGGTGGCGCTGAAATTTACACGACCTATGGTGCACTGAATGATACCGGCCTTGTCGGTACGATAGCGCACCTGACCAGCCTTGGCGTTCTTCACGGCACCGGCTACATCAGGGGTCACGGTTCCAACCTTGGGGTTGGGCATCAAACCACGGGGACCCAGGATTTGACCCAACTGACCAACGATACGCATAGCATCGGGTGAGGCGATAACCACGTCGAAATCCATGTTACCGGCCTTGACCTGTTCGGCCAGATCTTCAAAACCGACGATATCGGCGCCGGCGGCCTTGGCAGCCTCGGCATTGTTACCTTGCGCGAACACGGCGACACGTACCGACTTACCGGTACCGTGGGGCAGAACGGTTGAACTGCGCACAACCTGATCGGATTTACGCGGATCAACACCCAGGTTGATAGCCACGTCGACAGACTCGACAAACTTGGCAGCCGGGAAATCCTGAATCAATTTGACAGCTTCATCGAACCCATAAGACTGACCGGGCTTGATCTTGCCGGCGTAACCTTTAAAACGTTTGGACAACTTTGCCATTACACCACCCCTTCCGTCTCAATACCCATACTACGCGCGCTACCGGCGATGGTACGCACAGCGGCATCCATATCGGCCGCAGTCAAATCGGGCATTTTGGTGGTGGCAATCTCTTCCAGCTGGGCACGTGAAACCTTACCGACTTTGTCACGGTTGGGAACTTTGCTGCCGCTGGTGATACCAGCCGCCTTCTTCAACAGGATAGAAGCCGGCGGGGTCTTCATGATAAAGGTGAAGCTGCGGTCTTCGTATACAGTGATTACCACGGGAATCGGCAGACCCGGTTCCAACTGCTGAGTCTGTGCGTTGAACGCCTTACAGAACTCCATGATATTCACACCGCGCTGACCCAGGGCCGGACCTACCGGCGGGCTGGGATTGGCCTTACCGGCCGGGATCTGCAGCTTAATATAAGATGCAATCTTCTTTGCCATAACACTCTCCTAACAATGGGTGCAAACGCCTTTCGGCTCCCCGACTTCGACCCCTTGACGCCAACAGGCAAACCAAGCGGCCACCACTCTTCGCTTGAGCGAAGAGTCAAAACTAGGATTTTTCGATTTGCGAAAATTCCAATTCGACAGGCGTGGAACGACCGAAGATCAACACCGCCACACGCAGACGGCTCTTCTCGTAGTCCACCTCTTCAACCACGCCGTTAAAATCATTGAACGGACCGTCAGTAATGCGCACAACCTCACCCACCTCGAACAGAATCTTGGGTCTGGGCTTGTCCACACCCTCCTGAACGCGATTCAGTATGGCAGCTGCCTCTTTTTCAGAAATCGGCGCAGGGCGATCACTGGTACCACCAATAAAACCCATCACCTTAGGCACATCCTTTACCAGGTGCCAGGTCTCGTCATTCATTTCCATCTGTACCAGCACATAGCCGGGGAAGAACTTACGGTCGCTCTTACGCTTCTGACCTTCCTTCATCTCCACCACTTCTTCGGTGGGAACCAGGATATCGCCGAACTTATCTTCCATTCCCATGCGCTTGACACGCTCCGACAGGGAACGGCGAACCTGCTGCTCGAATCCGGAATAGGCATGTACAACATACCAGCGTAACGCCATCGTCTAACCCCCTTGACCGGTTAACAGACGAACAACCCACATCAGAAACATATCAACCAGCCATAAAAACAGACCGGCTACCAGCACCATAACCATAACCAACAACGTGGTTTGCAAGGTCTCGTTTCGTGTCGGCCACACCACTTTACGCACTTCCAGCTGTGCCGCACGCAGATAACCTACCGCAGCCTTGCCTTGCTCAGCGCGCGTTGCCAGCACTGCCGCCAGGGTAAAAACCCCCAGCAAACCGGCCACTCGCACCAGCGTGGTCTGGTCTTCAAAATAGTAAAAGCCGCCAATAGCGGCAGCCACCAGCGCCAACGCAACAAATAAAATGATTTTGTCCGACATAATCCTTAGTGCCTTTTCGCCTGCCTGAAAATGGCAGGCCAGGAGGGAATCGAACCCCCAACCTGCGGTTTTGGAGACCGCCGCTCTGCCAATTGAGCTACTGGCCTATACCTTTTTTGGCACCCGAAAGCGCCTTACACACCACAACAAGACAACGAGACGAAGGCACACGCCATCGTCTCATTTCTCAAAACTTCAATTACTCAATAATTTTAGCTACAACGCC
>DKAX01000074.1:1859-3899 GCA_002450975.1 Proteobacteria bacterium UBA6915 | reverse complement strand
GCCTTCCGCGGTAGGTTACCAGCCGACACTGGCGGAAGAGATGGGCGTTCTGCAGGAGCGCATCACCTCCACCAAGACCGGTTCCATCACCTCGTTCCAGGCCGTATACGTACCTGCTGACGATTTGACCGACCCGTCTCCGGCTACCACCTTCGCCCACTTGGACGCGACCCTGGTATTGTCCCGTCAGATCGCCGAGTTGGGTATCTACCCTGCGGTAGATCCTCTGGACTCCACCTCACGTCTGTTGGACCCGCTGGTTATCGGTGACGAGCACTACACCGTCGCCCGTAACGTACAGGGTACTTTGCAGCGCTACAAAGAGTTGAAGGACATCATCGCGATTTTGGGTATGGACGAATTGTCTGAAGAGGATAAGCTGGTCGTGGCCCGTGCCCGTAAGATTCAGCGCTTCCTGTCTCAGCCCTTCTTCGTTGCTGAAGTATTCACCGGCGCCCCCGGTAAATATGTCAGCCTGAAGGATACTATCGCTGGCTTCAAAGCCATCGTTTCCGGTGAATACGATCACCTGCCCGAGCAGGCCTTCTACATGGTCGGATCCATCGATGAGGCAGTGGAAAAAGCGAGCAAATCGAAGTAATGCCGGTGGGCGGCCTTGATGGCCGCCCCAAAAGCTTGCTCCTTTGAATTGAGGTCTATACTATGTCAATGACTATGCATGTGGATATCGTCAGCGCTGAAAGCTCTCTCTTCTCCGGAACTGCGGAGATGGTGTTTGCGCCAGCGATCATGGGCGAAGTGGGTGTTCTGCCCCGCCACACCCCGCTGTTGACTCAGCTCAAACCCGGTAATGTACGTGTCATTCTGGCCGGTGGTCAGGAAGAGCATATTTATGTTTCCGGTGGCATGCTCGAAATTCAACCCCACGTCGTGACCATTCTCTCTGACACGGCAATCCGTGCCGAGGATATCGACGAAGAGGCGGCCGTGGCAGCCAAAGAGCGTGCCGAGGCAGCCATGCGTGAGCAACGGGATGAGATCGACTATGCCCGCGCCGAGACCGAACTGGCTGAGGCCATTGCCCAGCTCAAGGCGGTTCAGGATTTGCGAAAGAAAATGAAAAACCGCTAAGCGGCAAAGTAAAAACATCAAGGGCGGATATTCCGCCCTTTTTTATTGCAGGTTTTATCTCGCGAAAATCATTTTTGCTGTTAATGCGTGTAAGGGGAATTTCGCGCATAATACTTGCTTTAACTGGGTTTAATTAAAGCAGCAGACTATAAACAAATTATGGATAATCTCAGTGTAATCATACTCGGTGCCGGACAAGGTACCCGCATGCGCTCCCAACTTCCCAAGGTTTTACATGAATTGGCTGGTAAACCGCTGGTTTCCCATGTCATTGATACGGCCTTGGCTTTAAAAGCCGCCAAGATCGTTTTGGTCTATGGGCACGGGGGCGAGCTGCTAAAGCAGCGCCTAAACCACTATCCCGTCAGGTGGGCCCATCAGGACAAACAGCTGGGTACTGGTCATGCCGTCGATCAGGCTATGGACCAGTTATCTGACGATGAAACTGCTCTCATTTTATATGGCGATGTTCCCTTGACCAGTACCGAAACCTTGAAGGCCTTGGTTCAGGCCGCAGGTCGGGATGCGGTAGGACTATTGACGGCCCGCTTTGAAAATCCCACCGGCTATGGCCGAATTGTGCGCAACGCTTCCGGTATGGTGCAGGCTATCGTTGAAGAGAAGGATGCGAACAGCGAGCAAAAAGCGCTTACCGAGATTAACACTGGTATGTTGGCCTTGCCTGCGAAACGTTTGCGTGCCTGGCTGAAAGCCTTGGATAACAAAAATTCCCAAGGGGAATACTATTTGACAGACGTTATTGCCATGGCTGTGAAGGACGGCGTTCCGGTGAATACTGTTCTCTGTCAGGACAATGATGAAATCATGGGTGTCAACAACAAGCAGCATCTTGCTGAGTTGGAGCGCGTATTTCAGCGTAACCAGGCTCAAAGGCTGTTGGAACAGGCTGTGACTTTGCGTGATCCAGAGCGATTTGATTTACGTGGA
>DKAX01000074.1:0-1792 GCA_002450975.1 Proteobacteria bacterium UBA6915 | reverse complement strand
AATCATTTGAGTTATGTAGGTGACACTACCATGGGGTCCGGCGTCAATATCGGTGCCGGCACTATCACGGCAAACTACGATGGTGCCAATAAACACAGAACTGTGATCGGAGACAAAGCCTCTGTCGGGTCCAATTGCGTTTTGGTTGCACCAGTCAAGGTGGGTGAAGGGGCTACGCTGGGTGCGGGCACGGTATTGCGTAAAGACGCGCCGCCAGGGGAATTGACGCTGTCTGCAGTGCGGGAAAAAACCATCAGTGGCTGGCGCAGGCCGCAGAAAAAGAAATCGTCGGAGTAGAAATTATGTGTGGAATTGTCGGTGCAGTGGCGCAAAGGGATGTGGTGCCAATTCTATTGGAAGGTTTACGGCGTCTGGAATATCGTGGATACGATTCTGCCGGCTTGGTAGTGATCAATGAGCAGCAACAATTACAGCGTGTGCGGACCAAGGGTAAAGTTGCGGAGCTCAAGGCCGCGGTCGGCGACGGTGTTCACGGAAGTATTGGTATCGCACACACCCGTTGGGCCACTCATGGTGTTCCCAGTGAGGCCAATGCCCATCCGCATATCTGTCGCAAAACCGTAGCGGTGGTGCATAACGGTATAATAGAAAACCACGAATTGCTGCGCGCACAACAGGAAAAATTGGGTTTTGAGTTTACCTCGCAGACAGACACCGAAGTTATTGTGCACCAGGTCTACCATCACCATATAAATCAGCAGCTGGATCTCCTGCTGGCGGTTCAGAAATCATTGGCCGAGTTCGAAGGTGCCTATGCCTTAGGTGTTACCAGTATTCGTGAGCCCGGGCGTTTGATAACCGCCAGGCGCGGCAGCCCTTTGGTCATCGGTGTCGGTTTCAACGAATACTTTATTGCATCGGATGTCGCTGCGCTGTTACCGGTGACCTCCCGTTTTATCTTTTTGGAAGAGGGGGACGTTGCGGATCTGCGCGTAGATTCTCTGGTGATTTTCGACTCAACGGGAAAACAGGTTGAGCGCCCGATCAAAGAGAGTGAATTGACTGCCGACGCCGTAGAGCGCGGCAAATATCGTCATTACATGCTGAAAGAGATCTTCGAGCAGCCTTGGGCCATCGCTAATGTGTTGGAAGGCCGTATTGCCAATGATCGCATCATCGATAGCGCCTTCGGGCCAGGCGCCGAAGATATTTTTGATAAGGTGCAGGGAGTGCATATTATCGCCTGTGGTACCAGTTATCATGCCGGTTTGGTCGGGCGATATTGGCTGGAGTCTATAGCGGGCATTCCCTGTACTGTAGAGGTGGCCAGCGAGTTTCGCTATCGTAAGCCGGTGGTGCGTAAGAATTCTTTGATCGTGACTTTGTCCCAATCGGGTGAGACGGCAGATACACTGGCCGGACTGCAAGAGGCCAAGAGACTGGGTTTTGGCCACTCGTTGGCTATCTGTAATGTGCCGGAAAGTTCTCTGGTGCGTGAATCGGATCTGGTGTTGATGACGCGTGCCGGTCCAGAGATTGGCGTTGCCTCCACCAAGGCTTTTACCACCCAGCTTGTCTCTATGATGATGCTGGTTCTGGTTCTCGGCAGACGCAATGGCATGACTGTGGGCGAGGAGCAGCGCATTGTTCGCGAATTGAAGGCATTGCCCGCCAAGATAGAGCAGGTGTTACAGTTGGACGATTCCATTCGTCAACTATCAGAGCGCTTTGGTGATAAAAATCATGCCTTGTTTCTTGGGCGTGGTGCCCAGTATCCCGTTGCTATGGAGGGGGCGCTAAAACTGAAAGAAATTTCCTATATCCATGCCGA
>DKAX01000132.1 GCA_002450975.1 Proteobacteria bacterium UBA6915 | reverse complement strand
CGCCACACCGGCACCGGCGGCGGTAACCATGTCACTCTGGGCGCTGCCCGCCCGGTGGACAGCCCGCTGTTGCGCCGACCCGACCTGCTGGGCAGCCTGTTGCTGTTCTGGCAGCACCACCCGTCACTGTCATATTTGTTCTCGGGCCTCTTTGTCGGCCCCACTTCACAGGCACCGCGCATCGACGAGGCACGGGACGACGCCCTCTATGAACTGGAGATCGCCCTGCAACAACTCTCTACGGGCGAGGTGACCGAACCCTGGCTGGTGGACCGGCTGTTTCGCAATCTGTTGGTGGACATCACCGGCAATACCCACCGCGCCGAGTTCTGTATCGACAAGCTCTATAATCCCGGCAGCGCTACCGGTCGCCTGGGCCTGTTGGAGTTTCGCGCCTTCGAGATGCCGCCCCACTGGCGCATGAGTGCCGTGCAGATGTTGTTGCTGCGCGCATTGGTGGCCGCCTTTTGGCGCACGCCCTATCAGGGCAATCCGGCGCGTTGGGGCACGACACTGCATGACCGCTTCATGCTGCCCCACTATGTCAAACTCGATTTCCATCAGGTGCTGGAGCAACTGCGTGGCCACGGTTTCGATTTCGATCCCGCCTGGTTTGCCCCCTTCTTTGAATTCCGTTTCCCCCACTTCGGCGAGATTCACTGCCAGGGAATCCATCTTTTGTTACATGGCGCCATCGAACCCTGGAATGTACTGGGTGAAGAGGTCACCTCCCAGGGCACGGCACGCTTCGTCGACTCTTCGGTGGAGCGCTTGCAGGTGAAGCTGCAAGGACTCGATCCGCGGCGTTATGCGGTGACCTGTAACGGCCGTCGTGTGCCGCTGCAGGCGACGACTGTCGCGGGCGAATATGTCGCCGGCATTCGCTACAAGGCCTGGCAACCGGTGTTCGGTCTGCACCCGCGCCTGCCGGCGGACGCACCGCTGGTGTTCGATATTGTCGACCTGGCCAATACCAAAAGTATTGGCGGCTGCACCTACCATGTCGCCCACCCCAGCGGCCGCAACTACGAAACCCTGCCGGTCAACGCCAACGAGGCCGAGGCACGGCGCATTGCCCGCTTCTGGCCACACGGCCACAGTCAGGGTCCGCTGTTACCGCCGGAAGAGTTGCCCAATCCCGACTTTCCCTGCACCCTCGATCTACGCTACCGGCCGGTTACGCGCTGAATGGCCGCGTGTACATAACGCAGCTTGTCCGCCACCACCGGTGTCACAGTGAAAGGATAGGCATCATTCAGCCCCAGGCCACGATTGAGTTCATTCAGGGTTACCGAGAAATCATCCCAAACCGCCAATAGTTTTTCGAAATCGGTATTACCTGGTATCGGTGCCAGCAGCTGACGGGCACAGGCAGTCTCCAGGGTGTCGGCCATATGGAGGTAGTGGGCAAAACACTCGGCCCAATCCTCCAGGGGGTGGGAACTGGCATAGGCGCTGATATGGCCCTGTTGCCAGCCGGGCAGCGCGCCGTTGTCGTAGTAGCTTTGTAATGCCCGCTCATACGGTTTGGCTGGATCACCAAACAGGCGAATGAAGGTGGGCCGGTCTTGCGTTAACATTTCAAAGTAGAAGTGCCCGACCTCGTGACGCATATGCCCCAGTACGGTACGGTAACGCTCGCTACTCAACTCCCGCTGCCAGACCCGTTGTACATCATCGGCCTCCAGAACATTGACGGTAATTACACCGTAGTCATGCCCGGTGGTGACAAACTCTTCGTAGACGCCAGGGTTGGTACGCTGGTCTTCCAGAAAGTCGAAACAGAGGGTACGCACCTGCCCCCCCGCCGGGGCTTGCATGGGCAAACCAAAACCTGCCAGCCCGTACAACAGCCGGCGCTTGGCCGCCTCCAGCAGCGACCAGCGCAGGATATTTGCCCGCTTGCCCAGATCGGGCAGCGTGCGCGTCAATCGACAGGAGGGACACTGTTGGTAGGTATCGTGCAGGTTCAGCACGGCGTTACAAACATCGTAGAGTTCGCGTTGCATGCACAGCTTGACCGCCTGCCCGCTGCCACTCACCAGCCAGGTATCGGCCGCCCCCTCTAAGGTCACCATAGTGGCCGCATCCGTAAAATAGGCTACCGGACGCCGGCACTGGACGCATAAGCGGCTCTCGAAAAAGATCTCCTGGCCGCATTCACAATAAAATCGGCGCATAGATACGACCGTGGTTAGTTATAGCGAAAGTAGGTTTCAGTAATGGATGTATGCAGTCTGCCAATCCCCAGTTGAAAGTGGTCAATGAATTTATGCAGACCGCTGCCGCGCAGAGACTGCGTACTTACCGCCTCCAACTCCTTGACCAGCGCAGCCAGTTGATCACGCGGCGCCTGCGAGTTTTGCAGTGCATTCAAACAACCTCTAACCTCTTCCAGACAATGATTGATCGAGCGGGGAAATTCGCGATTATGCATCAGATAACGCAACACGGCGCCGCCGTTAATTCCCACCATACCTTGTTGGCGATAGGCCTGAAAGGCATTCAGCGATTTGAGCACGCTGATCCAGCGAACCGTGGCGAAGGCGGGATTAAAATCCTCCTGATCCGGTAGCAACTGGGCGGCGGCGACATCTATTATACGACTGCTCATGTCGGCGCGCTCAAGATTGCGTCCGATACGCAGAAACTGATAGGCATCGTCATGGGGTAAGGTACCCATGGTGATGCCGATCATGGTCTGACACCGCCGGATCAGACCGCTCATATAGTCGCTGCGCTTACGCCGGGCAATAGACCCCTTGGCATATTCCGTGGAGAAGTGATAGAGCTCGTTGATCTGCTCCCACATCTCGTAGGTAATAATATCGCGGGTCACCCGACCATTCTCCCGGGCACTGTTGATACAGGTGACGATAGAGCTCTGATTGTGTTTGTCGGCGATCAGGTACTTCATCACCGCGCGCTCGTCACGATTGTCACCGTATAATTCCGTGTAGTGTTTTTCCGCGCCAAACACCTTGATCAGTTCATACCACTCCACCTCTGCGTTGCGCGGCAGATCCAGTAACAGATTGCTCATGTTATTGATCAGGCGAGCGGTATCTTCGGCGCGTTCCAGATAACGGGCCATCCAATAGACGTTCTCAGCCACACGCGACAACATTATTTTTTCCTCCCCATATCCACCACCCAGGTATCCTTGCTGCCACCCCCCTGGGAAGAGTTCACCACCAACGATCCTTCCGGCAGGGCAACCCGACTCAGCCCGCCCATAGTGGTATAGAGTTTTTTGCTTTGCAGGGTAAAGGGACGCAGATCCACGTGACGCGGACCCACCTTGCCGTCCTCGATCAAAGTCGGCACTGTGGAGAGATTCAGCGTGGGTTGGGCAATATAGTTGCGCGGATCATCGGTAATCAGTTTGGCGAATTGTTTGAGTTGTTTCTTGGTCGCCTTGGGACCAACCAGCAGGCCGTAACCGCCCGACTCATTGGCCGGCTTGACCACCAGTTCGTCGAGATGGTCCAGGACATAGGCGCGGTCATCATCGCGCATGCAGAGATAGGTCGGCACATTGGGGATGATGGGCTCTTCGTTCAAGTAGTAACGGATGATCTCCGGCACGAAGGCGTAGACCACTTTATCATCGGCCACACCGGCGCCGGGCGCATTGGCAATACCGACGTTACCCTTGCGCCAGGCGCGCATCAGGCCGGGCACNNTGTTCGAAATAGGCCGAGTTGTAGATACCGGGCGTCAACACCACCACCTCCGGTGACTCTTCCTTGCGCGGCGATATGGCCGCCAACATTTCAAATAACTGGGTGGTGTAGTCATCCACCGGCAGGATATCGATATCCTTGAACAGATCGGGAAAGACGCGCTTCATCACATGGCGGTTTTCCAGCATATAGGAGACACCCGAGGGCACACGCAGATTATCCTCCAGCACATAGAGGGTGCCGTCGCCGTCGCGCACCAGATCAGTACCGCAGATATGCGCCCAGACACCGAAAGGCGGTGAGATAGCCTCGCACTGTTTGCGATAATTGCGCGCCCCCGCCAACACATCCTTGGGGAAAATCCCGTCCTTGACCACCAGCTGTTCGTGATAGAGATCATCGATAAACAGGTTCAGCGCCTTGAGGCGTTGCTTGAGTCCGCGCTCCGTCACCTCCCACTCGCGACTGGAGATCATGCGCGGTATCAGATCCATTGGCCAGGCGCGGTCGATATTATTTCCTTCGCTATAAACGGTGAAGGAGATGCCCAGGGTTTTGATGGCCAGGTCGGCGGCCTTTTTCAGCTCCGCCACCTCATCATCGGTCAAGCCGGAAAAATAACTGCACAGCTTGCGTGCCACCTGTCGGGGATTACCCTTATCGGAAATCAATTCGTCATATCCGCCGGTGGTACCGCAATGCTTAAATTCAATAGTCATACCACTCTCTTTCTTTTGCCGGACCAGAGTTCTTTCCGGGAAATCAACGCAAAATCCCAGGCGAGAAATACAGATGCACTCGTCACGTCACCAAAACAAGTCGAGACACGTCCTTTATATCAAACTTGTCCCCCACCTCACCAATACTAAACAGCGCGCTATGGATAAATTCACTTGGCGCCTCGCTAAAGGGCGTCTCTTGCACCAAACCGGGACAAGAATGCCCGGTAAAGAAATTCGGTGCATTACCACCCCGTGGGCGACTGATCCCGAGACCCTACCGCCGGTCGCCGCCTACGCGCCTGAAAAATCATACCCATTCGAAAAACAGGCGCGGATATGCGATAATGAGCCGGTTTTACAACTGAGCCACCCTCTGCGATACCTCGCATAGCGTTTTAGTCACCTGTCATCGGAATAACACATTGATCTCCACTGCCAACGTCACCATGCAATTTGGGCCTAAGCCCTTGTTTGAAAACATCTCCGTCAAATTCGGCGACGGAAACCGCTACGGCCTGATCGGCGCCAACGGCTGCGGCAAGTCCACCCTGATGAAGATCCTGGGCAACGACCTGGCGCCGACCGCCGGCAATGTCTTTGTCGAGCCCAACCGCCGGGTGGGTAAGCTGCGTCAGGACCAGTTCGCCTTCGAAAATTTTACTGTGCTCGACACCGTCATCATGGGTCACAAAGAGCTGTACGAGATCAAGGCCGAACGCGACCGCATCTACAGCCTGCCGGAGATGTCCGAAGAGGATGGCATGAAAGTGGCGGAGCTGGAGGTGCAGTTTGCCGAACTGGACGGCTACAGCGCCGAGGCCCGCGCCGGTGAACTGTTGCTGGGGCTGGAGATCCCCCTGGAAAAACACAATGGCCTGATGAGCGAGGTGGCGCCCGGCTGGAAGCTGCGCGTGTTGCTGGCCCAGGCCTTGTTCGCCGATCCCGACATCATGTTGCTGGACGAGCCGACCAATAACCTGGATATCAACACCATCCGCTGGCTGGAAGACATCCTCAACCAGCGCCAGAGCACCATGGTGATCATCTCCCATGACCGCCACTTTCTGAACAGTGTCTGCACCCATATGGCCGACCTGGACTACGGCGAGCTGCGCGTCTACCCCGGCAACTACGACGACTACATGACAGCCTCCACCCAGGCACGCGAACGCCTGCTGGCGGACAACGCCAAGAAGAAGGCACAGATCGCCGAGCTGCAGACCTTCGTCAGCCGCTTCTCGGCCAACGCCTCCAAGGCCAAACAGGCCACCTCGCGCGCGCGCCAGATCGAGAAGATCAAGCTGGATGAGGTCAAACCCTCCAGCCGCCAGAGCCCCTTCATCCGTTTCGATCAGGAGAAAAAACTCTATCGCAACGCCCTGGAGGTGGAAGGCCTGAGTAAATCCTTCGGCGAACTCACCTTGTTCAAGAACCTGAGCCTGCTGGTGGAGGTGGGTGAGCGTATCGCCGTCATCGGCCCCAACGGTATCGGCAAGTCCACCCTGCTGCGCTGCCTGGTGCACGACCTGGAGCCGGAGCAGGGGCATGTGAAGATCTCGGAAAACGCCAATGTCGGTTATTTCGCCCAGGACCACGCCGCCGACTTTGCCAATGACATGACCCTGTTCGACTGGATGAGCCTGTGGAAAAAACCCGGCGACGATGAACAGGCGGTGCGTGGTGTCCTTGGCCGCCTGCTGTTTTCCCAGGATGACATCAACAAATCGGTCAAGGTGATCTCCGGCGGTGAACAAGGGCGCATGCTGTTCGGCAAGCTGTTGCAGCAACGCCCCAACATCATGGTCATGGACGAACCCACCAACCACCTGGACATGGAATCCATCGAGGCCCTCAACCTGGCCCTGGAGAACTATCCCGGCACCCTGATCTTCGTCAGCCACGACCGCGAATTCGTCAGCTCCCTGGCCACGCGCATCATCGAGATGACGCCGGACGGCGTGCGCGATTTCAGCGGCAGCTACGACGACTACCTGCGCAGTCAGGGCATCGTTCAGTAATCCTCCCCTATCAATACCAGGGAACCGCCACCCCTGGCGGTTCCCTTTTCAAATCAGCGCCTGACCTTTAGTACAGTTTTCCCGCTTTTGCCAACTCGACACCCTTAGCCTATTTGATCCTGGTCCAAGTCCAAAGATAGAGTCTAAGAGTTGGATTGAAAACCCTTGGGGAAGGCAGTCGATCCATGTCTGACTCTCTAACACTTCACGCCTTTTTTGTACCAACTAGGCCGTAGTTACCGCAATGTGGAAAAGGCTAAACGGGTTTTCGCCGCACAACACGAGTTGCTGCGTTGTAGGACTGTGCTTTTTATAAGCAATCAGTACCAGCCGCTCAATTCACGAAAATAACAAGTAGGAGGAATCCATGAAACACTCGTCCACCGGCCCAATGACGCCCCTGCGTCGGCGCGGCCTCAAGGCATCGGTCAGTACCGCTGCCGCGACGTTCACCTTTTGTTTTGGCTCCATCATCGTACCGCCCCAGGCAGGCGCCGCCCCGGTGGCCCCGCTCAACCAGGTCGCCGTCCCCGACGTCAATGTCATGGGCCTGCTCGACCAGAACAATGGCACCGACACCCGCTGGCCACGTATCACCCAGAATGGTCAACGCACCCATCTGCAACAACTGGGCAAGGCCTTGTTCTTTGATATGCAGGTCGGCGGCGACGGCATCCAGGGCTGCGCCACCTGTCACTATCACGCCGGTGCCGACCAGCGTAAAACCAACCAGATGAGCCCCGGCTTCAAGGGCGGTGACTTCGAGCAGGATTTGCTGCCGGCTAACGGTACCCTGACCTCGGCTAGCTACTCCTTCGCCCCCGGCGGCATCGCCCTGGGTTTCCCCGTCAGTGAAGCGGCCAAGATCGCCGCCGGCGCCACCCCTGACCTGGCCGACGGCACCCCGGGTAACCCCGGCGGCAAGCCCCCGGCCAGCCGCGATGTTAATGACGTCGCCTCTTCACAAGGCCCGCGCGCCGGTGAATACCTGGGTCTGACTCCGGGCGCCACACCGGGCACCTACGCCTCGGTCGACACCGCCGCCCTGGCCAACAACGATCCCGGCTTCGATGCCACTTTCAGTAATCCGGCACCAGGTATCCCCGATACCGCCCGCCGTGTGGAGCCGCGCAATACACCGACTGTGCTGAATGCGGTCTACAATCTGCGTAACTTCTGGGACGGCCGCGCCGATCCGTTCTTCAACGGCATCAACCCACTGGGCTTCCGTGACCCCGACGCCCGGGTCAAGGTCTACACCGGCAGCAACACCGGCACCGTCGGCAGCCTGGGTAGCGAGCGTCTGCGCATTCCCTTCTCTTCCCTGGCGTCACAGGCGGTAGGCCCCATCGAAAGCGATTTCGAAATGGTCTTCCACCACACAGCCTCCGGCGGCGGTCGCCCGCACCGTGACCTGGGTAAGAAGCTGGCCAACGCCCAACCCCTGGCCGGTCAGTTAGTCGACTGTAATGATTCACTGTTGAGCGGCCTGACCGATTGCTCCAGCACCGGCATCAACCGCGGCCTGACCGGCACCTACGGCGCCATGATCCGCGCCATCTTCGATCAGCGCTTCTGGGGTGACGGCAACGGTCGCGACGTCTGTCTGGACGACGCCGGCAACCTGTTGGCCACCTCTTCCGCTGCTTGTAGCGACGTGGCCGGCAGTGCCTACACCTTGATGGAGTGGAATTTCTCCATCTTCTTTGGTCTGTCCGTGCAGGCCTATGAGGCCATGCTGACCACCGGCGGCACCATCGTCGATATCATCGCCGGCGGTATCGCTACCGGTACCATCACCAACGCCAACAACCGTCAACAGGTTGTGGTGGATGTCACCGGCCTGGCCCTGGATCAATGTATCGCCGCTGTTTCCCTGAACAACAGTGCAGCACAACAGGCAGTCGCCACCGATCTGTGTACCAGGCACTACTCCAAGTTCATCCACCGCGGTGCGGTCACCGGTAAAGAATCCGCCGGTGCGCCTTTCGGCCTGGGTGGTATCGCCGGCGGTCTGCCGGTGCCGGCCAACACGCCTATCGGCGGTTGCGTACTGCCCACCAACACCACCAACACCTCGCCGCCTTGTAGTCGTAACCAGGCTGCCGGTCAGGCTGCGTTGATGAACGTGGATCGTGGTCTCAACCGCTTCTTCGCCGGTGCCACCGGTTGCAGCGTGTGTCACTTCAATCCGGAATTCACCGGCGCCACCGTCTCGGCCCTGACCGGTTTCGGCGCGGCCCCGGCCGTGGAATTCGTTCCACCGGCACAGGTAGAGGCCATCGCCGTCATGGAGCGCATGGTCGCCTTCAACGGTCTGCCTGCGGTGTATGACTCCGGTTTCTATAACCTGGGCGTGCGCCCCACACCGGAAGATATCTCATTGGGTGACCAGATCGGCGGCGTGCCGCTGGCCTTCACCAAGCTGGCCGAGGTATTGGCCGGTGGTGACGCCACCGGACTGGACAGCGCCAAGATCGCCCGTGTCGGCGCCGAGATCCCCTTGTTGTTCCTGCCCACGGCGGTTAACGACCTGACCCCGGTACCGTTCAACTTCAATGTGGCCTGCGGGCCCGGTCTGGTGGGTAACGGCAATGCCAACAACAATGCCAACGCCCAGTGCGTGCCCAACGTCATCCCCGGCGAACGCCTGCTGCGTAACGGCGCCTTCAAGGCCGCCGGCCTGCGTAACGTCAAGTTCACCGGCCCCTTCTTCCACAACGGTTCGAAGATGGATTTGCGTCAGGTGCTGGAGTTCTACCAGACTGCCGGTTCCTTCGTGAACCTGAACTTCAACAACCTGGATGCAGGCCTGCGTCTGTTTGCCCTGGCGGCGGACGAGGAATCGGCCGTGGTCGAGATGATGGAGACCGGTCTGACCGACTGGCGCGTGGCCTATGAGGAAGGCCCCTTCGACCACCCCGAGATCTGCGTACCGCACGGTCATGATCCGGTCAGCGGTCGCAGTGTCCTGGCCGGCATCCCGGCCGTGGGCAGCACCGGCGGCAACCAACGCCTGCAGACCTTCGAAGAGCAGTTGAACGGCGTCAACAACCGCGCCCACAATCTGCACGATGACTGCACCGTCACCGGCACCGCCGACGGCAACAACCTGTCGCTGATCGACGTACCGCCGGCACCGGCAGTGACGGGTATCGTTCAGTAATAACAACGCTGTTAATACAAAGCGTAACCAGCCCCGTCGATCGTAAGGTCGACGGGGTTTTTTATTTCCTTAGTGTTCGTTCGTTGATCGCAGTTAACGACTGCCGTAAGGTCAGCGTTCACACCACCGACAGGAGCCACCACCATGTTAAGCGCCAATCAGACCGCACCCGCGTTTATCAGCCGCGACCAGAACGACAACAGTCTCGCCCTGGCCGACTTCCAGGGCAAAAAGAATGTCGTGCTCTATTTCTACCCCAAGGATGACACCCCCGGCTGCACCATCGAGGCCCAACAGTTCACCGCCCTGGCCGATCGATTCGCCCAACACGACACTGTCATCATCGGCGTCAGCAAGGACGATTGCGCCAGCCACCGCGCCTTCATCGACAAATACGATCTCAACGTCATCCTGCTGGCCGACACCAGCGGCGACATTTGCAATGCCTACGGCGTCTGGCAGGAGAAAGAGAAGGACGGCGTGAAGAAGATGGGCATCGTGCGTTCCACCTTTCTCATTGACAAGCAGGGCAAGCTGGTCGAGGCTTATTACCAGGTCAGCGCCGACGGCCACGCCCGACAGATCTTAGAGCGCATCCAATCATTAGAGTGACCGCAGTCAGGCCAACCACGAGGGGGAATCACATGCGAAGTTTCACAACCGCTGTACTCAGTCTGTTCTTTGCCGCGCTCACACCACTGAGCGTGCACGCCATCGCTATCGAGGAGACGGTGGTAAAGTTGCCGCTGGCCGATGGCGTCTCCATCAGTGACGCCGTGGAATCCATGAAGCTGCGCGCCAACCTCAATAATATGAAACTGGTGGCCGAACTGCCGCTCTCCAAACAGGTCGAGGCCATGGGCAAAAAGGCGCGACACATGTCCATTTACCAGTTCTGCGATCCGCTCACGGCACAAAGCATGGTCGAGGCCAACATCCACTTCGCCGCCTACCTCCCCTGCCGCATCGCTGTCGTCGAGGATGACAAAGGCAAGGGCTGGCTGGTGATGATGAACCTGGACATGATGCTGCAAGGCGCCACCCTCAGCAAAGAACTGCGTGAACAAGCGGTCAAGGTGCGTGATATGCTCATGGATATCATGAAGGCCGGCGCAGCGGGCGATCTGTAAACCTGTCTGCGCCGCAGGTAGGTGAGCATGGCGCAGGACTGTAATTCTCGAACAAACCAAATACCCCCCCTCCCCCGCGGGGTGAGGGGCAAAACTTCATCACCAATTCTAAACCTCGCCACCACCCTCCTATTCTTATATATAGCATTCACACCCCCCGCCCACGCCGACTGGCAATTCATGTTTTACCTCGGCCACTCCTTCACCCAACCCGGCCGTATCCACGTCAACGACCCGCACCAACCACGCGACATCGCACCGGTGAAGTGGCTCGACCAATCCCTGCGCCCGCCACTCTACTACGGCCTGCGCATCAACTACTGGCTACAAAGCGAGGCCGGTGCGGGTGTCGGCCTGGACTTCACCCACGCCAAGATCATCGCCCGCCTGCCCGAGATACCCGAAGAAGAGATCGACAACAACCAACCCATCCTGCACAAACTCGCCCTCACCCACGGCTACAACTTCCTCACCGTTAACGCCCTCGCCCGCAGCGACACCATCAACTCCGGCGAACGTTACTACACCGGCGCCGGCATCGGCTTCGCCGTCCCGCACGTAGAACTTCACTACGGCAGCATTCAAATAGACAACTATCGTTACAGTGGCCTGGTCGCCCAGGCCCTCGCAGGGGTCCAGTATCAGGAAATGGTGGTGGAATACAAAGTTAGCCGGGGGTGGTTGAGACTCGATCTAGAAGAGGGGAGTTGGTTGGGGGTTGAGCCGATAACGCACCATTTTGATTTGGGGCTGGGTGGTGGTCTGTAATATAGAGAGACTATTGATTATTGGGTTCAGATATGGGAAAAACACCAGTCGCTATTTCAGACCAATCTAGGTAATTTGACCATTCTTCTCTGGTATTATCACGAGTAAATCTACTCAAATAGTTGTTTGGTGTGAGTTCGGTTTCAATTTGGAGAAAGCAGTTCATGTCGTTAAAAATAGTTAGATTTGCCATTTTTATACTTTTAATGGCCACCATATCTGGTTGTTCATCAAAATTTACCCGCATTAGCAGAGGAATTGACAACGTCGATTTTTCAGGAAAAGGTCTAATCGTTGGATCTATACAGGAAACGACAGACGGCATGTTACCCAGTAGCACATCTTTTTTTATTCATAGCAAAGAAGATGGTTCTTCATTAACGCTCGCCACCAACAATGTATTTTGGTGGCAATTTGACGATTTCAGAGATATGGAAAATTCCAGAGGCGGCGTTTTTGCAATAGCACTACCACCCGGCGACTATTACGTTCATGGATGGAATATAAGCTCGGGCAACAGCTACATGTTTCCTAAACATCCCAGAAAGGCCCCTTTTACCGTACATGAAAATGAAGTTTTGTATATTGGCAATCTCAACATGTTAATAAAAACCGGCCATAACATATTTGGAATGGAATTGGTCGCTAGCGGTTTTCCATTTATTCTTGATGAATCAGTGAGAGACTTCGTTTTCCTTAAATGGCGATATCCTTTCTTAAACAACCGAGATATAAAAATTGAAATAGCGAAATATGATGATCTGATAATTCCGCCAGAAAAACCGAACCCACATCTAGAAGAAAGTGAGGTTGGCGATTTTTAGTGGCTAGCGTAGACACTGTTAGAATTATTGTAGATATATTGTGGACAAAATGAAAACATTGATTTTCGTATTTGCATGTCTTTTATTTTGCGAAGGTTGTACGAGCACCTATGCAGTTAAATCAATAGATACGATTGACATTAAGAAGGATGTGCGGGTGCAGCTAAAGACTTCCGAGCAGTTCGACGCCAAGGGCTTCAAATACAAACAAGGGATATTAACTGTTGCTGGGCCAAACAACAAAACGTATCCTAAAGAAGAGGTGGAATCGATTGTATTGATCGACAGAGGTGACGGGTTCGTAACTGGGGCAAAAATTGGAATGATATCTGGTACCCTCGCCGCATTCATTTACACGCTTACTCTGCAAAATCCTTGGGGATGGCTCGGTAACGTGGTTTTTTTTGGGTATAGCTTGGTTGTTGGAGGAATACCTGGAGCCGGTGTAGGTGCCGTGGTAGGTTTAGGTATAGGCAATCGTGATGAATATATTTTCGATTCTAGAATTGAGCAAGAAATTATTAACAATGAGTGGCGAAAAAATACATATCAACGATAGCTAGCGTAGAGTGCAATAAGCGCAGGTATTTCCAAACATGACAGGCTACCTGTTAGTCATTATATTGCAGTTGACTCGTAGCCACTGCTAGCTTGTATTGTATACACGCAACTATCGTTGACCCTGCAAACTCTGCGCTAAGATAACAGCTTACCCATCAGACGGGCCAACTCCGTAATTTCTTTGAGATTCAATTTCTCACCAATCTGTTCCTGGATTGATCGGCCATAAACTGGCCACATTTGTTTTAGTAGTTTCTCGCCGTCTTTCGTCATTCTAATTTGGTACCCACGCCCATCCTCCTTGCAGGCTTGACGGGAAACCAGGCCCTGTTGTTCCAATCGATCAATCAGTCTCGAAAGATTATGCTTACTAAGCAACACTCTTTGTCCAATTTCAAATTGACGCAACCTCCCATCTCCTTGCCGATGCAGTTCCAACAAGACGTCATACCATTCCAAAGGAGGAAGCTCGTTCTTCTTTAGCGCTCCCTCCACTGTTTCCAACAAGCTGCGCTGGGCGCGATGCAAGCGGACCCAGGCTTCTATGGTTTCGTCATCGGGAAATTTACTCATGGAAAAAGATTACACGCTTATAGTTGCATTTGCAACCATTACAGGCTACGATCTTTATAGTTGCATTTGCAACTTTTATTCTTAAGGAGATCATCATGACAAAGGCCATTACCCGCGAAGAAATCAAGGCAAAGCTGGACAACAATCAGCCAATAAACATCGTTGAAACATTACCAAAAATGTATTACGACGCTGAGCACCTACCGGGTGCCATCAACATCCCCCATGAACAAGTGCGCGAAATGGCAACTCATTTATTGCCGGATATAGATGCTCTTGTAGTCGTCTATTGCGCCAGTAGCGAATGCCAAAATTCGCGCATCGCGGCGAATACATTAAGGCAAATGGGCTATACGCAAGTATTTGAATACGTTGAGGGCAAGAAACATTGGCTGGAAGCAAAATACCCAGTTCACTCTTCGAACTAGTCGTATCCATACTGCTTGGTTGCTTTCAACACAATACATTGACACGGACTATGGCATAGCTAATAGCGAAATGGTTTGATCATAAATCAATCGATAACCGTATCTGGGCACGCTAGAGATTTTCACGTGCATTAGCATAATTGATTTCGATTTCAATTCTGCCTGCATTTCTTTGTTCGATAAAAACCGGGTCAGAGAGCAATTTCCGCTAATACTAGTAATTATTGTTCTCTGACCGGTTTTATTACCGTCTGTTAAATATCATCATGGCTCAGAATCGGGTACCTGCCTCGCCTTTTCTGTTGAGTTTACAGCGGATCACCGGAGGTGCGCTTGTAGCTATAAATCATCTCAACATTTTCCCTGTTGCGCGTGGTCTTTCTGGAGCCTTGAATCTCCAAATCTACAGTTGTGACTGTTTCGGTGGTAACCACGTGCGGGAGCAGGGTATCTTTCTCGGTGGTTATCAGGGTTGTTTTGACAATATGCATGTCCTTAACTTTGACATTTAGTCTTGCCATCCCGCGAAGATAAGTTTGCATGGCCTTACGCATTTTTTCGCTGCGCACATGTTGCTCTTCTTTGATGCGCACACACTCATACTGACGATTTTCCCGGGTGCAGGGCACAAGACCGTCCAGTTGCGTAGTATGGATCATGGGGTAGGTCTCTTCGCCCAGACTGGGAACGTAATAGGATGAATTCGAGACAAAGGTTTCACCTTCCAGTAATACCGCATCGGACCATCGGCCAACCTTGCTGTCCCATTCCTCAGTCATCTGTGTGAGGAAAAACTCTTTGGTGACCATAGGACGGATGACCTCCTTGAATTTTTCCATCACTTCCTGATCTTTCAGTCTAGCGGCGGCATTTTCTATAATTTCATCGATGGTTGCCATGAATTGGTCCATGCTTTCAGCCGTGATGAATTCACCGCTCGATGAGACCAGATATTCAGGATTATTAGCGGCCAGAGAACTCAATAATTCAGTAAACATTTTCTCCTGTTCACCACCTCCGCTGGCGCTGAAGCTGGACTTAAGATTCAGGCTTTGAACCAGATAGTATTCCCCCTTTGGAGCCACCTTCATATCGTAGGCGACTTTAAGTGATTTATTTTTGCCGTCTTTGTCTTCGGTACTGCTGTAGCTGACTGTGGCGTCGATATTGCTTGGCCAGTTGAAGGTTAGCTCAACACGTTTCTTGCGCGGCTGCGGCACTGCTAATTCCTGAAAACTGTTGGTAATGCTTTTCAGTAAACCGGCATTCATGCCCCAGTAGTCCGACAAGGTCCAGGCAATCAGATGATAGTAGCCGCTTTTACCTACAACCACGGTACTGAGATAAGTGATATCAACATCGCCCATGCTTCCACTGATTTTCGTTTGTCGAGCCTGCTGCTGGTTAATGGTGATGTTACGTGGATCCTCAACGCGAGCACCTTGCAGATTTTCAGCGATAGATTGAACAACTGATTTTGCGTAGGCTGCCAGTCCGTCGGGCGAGACACTGTCGTCTTCTTCGGTTATGACAACAAGATAGGCCTCGCGGGTTTCATCAGCGACCTGCTGGGTTGCACTGGAGTTCAGCGAGGTTTGCCGGCCCCAATGGCCAGGTAGCGCCAACGAGGAGAGACCATCGTCAGAGACAACTATACGTTCCGGTGCGGAAGGGGTGCCTGCACAGGCCGCTACAAGCGAGGCCATTATCCCCACCAAATAGCGAGGAAAATACTTTTTCATGGATGAGTTCCTTATATTTGAATTATTTTTAGAATTGTAGCGTTTTATCGACAACCAGAATAGGGGTTGGACTCGAGTTACAGCATAAAGCCGCAACTCAGAGTCTACTGACTAATTTTGTTATAGGCGGTCAAGGGGTCACCCTTAAGTCGTCTTGTGTCAACAAAGCTCGCAGGGTGATTGGGGAATTTGTGCTCAGAGTAAAAAACTATTTTCCATTTAGAACCTGGGCAGTGAACAATTTCCACTAATGTTTGAGCTATCGATTATCCGAACTGACTTTTAACACGTTAACCACCTCAATTCCAAGAGCAGCCATTCTATGAAATATGTAGCGTCAACGATTCTTCTGCTTTCGAAGAATTTTATCAGCGGATGCAGCACAATCAGAACCGCTATAATCCTTCCGCTCGAGCGATTTGGTTTGATGTAAAAAAACGACAATATCCAAATCTAGTCAGACGCCGACGAAAAAGCAAAAAACAAACTACGCGAGGCGGTAGCTAAGACAGAGAACGCCATCCAGTCTGCTTACGGAAGCGTGCAGCGCCACTCGATAATCAATGCCTCTATTTCCGAACGATCCTAATGAACCTTTGCGCAGAAAGCGTCCAAGGCCAAAATCTATGGCAAATACATGCTAGTTTTGCCTCGAGGCTTGAATTGGCATTTTCTTGCCTATGAATGGTCGTACGCGGAGATTCATACCCGCCTTAGCTTGCGTGCCTGGTTACTTTTTCCACAATGGTTCGATGACGGTCTCGCTGTCGCAATAAGCGAAGCACGCGAGCATTCCGAGGCACATTGGCAGTATCTCGTCTATTCAGATATTCCTCGACCGCCTCGCGAAGAACTCCCAAAGAAAATGGGTCGGATTCGCATTAAGCACAGCCCTCGAACCTTGAATTGGACAAATGAAGTCGAGGGCAAAATATAAAAAAGAAAGTGTGCCAGACCGATCTACCATTCGATTCACTGTAGAAGGTACACCAACGCCAGTTATCTCACACCACCCCACTAAAGCACCGCAAAAATGTCCGTTATAGAAAAACCTACTCCTCCCTAGTGACACTATTTTTTTGTTTCTAGGGATTTCGATAAGGAATCGAAAGCCTGAAAATCGACCAACCAATGAAAGTCCTCACTCTACCTAATCTTATACCGCTTGCCCTGGCCGGTTCTTCAATGTCGGCAGACGAGATTCAGGCGAGCTTTGATTGCGTCAAGGCAACCACCCATAGGAAAAAAACCATTTGCAGCAGTATGCACCTGGCTAAGCTGGACATACGGCTGGCCGTGGCCTACAAGAAAGTTCGCCAAGAAACCGACCGGGTAAAACTCGCTATTATCAAAGCCTCACAACGGTAATGGCTGGCGGGCAGAAACAGTCGTTGCGGATGCTATGACGGCAAGGCACTGTTGGATTGCCTGGATACCAGTGTCACTCAACGGATAAAAGAGCTTGAAGGCTACCTTCGGCTGGTCATTCCACCTTATACCGGTGAACCCGGCTTTTCTCACCTAACTATCCCGTTATCCTTAAATCGATTCCCCAGGACTATGCGATCGAATCCATGATACGGCTTACCCGAGTGGGTCACCAGAAATCAATATCCAGATATTCGACAAAAAGCTCGGCATGCAGGTCGGCCTGATCACCGTATGTAATTGGGACCACGCAAACGCATAATATTTGAACGATGATTATAAGCTTGACGATCTGCCCGCAAATAAAGGCAAGGTAGCCGAACCCGCCTTGAAAAAAAACCCTTCACGGCATGCAGTACATGATTTACACCCTGGAAAAGATAAAAAAAATCCCAGCCACCTGCTATTATCAGGGCAACACTTCAATTACATCTGACGTTGTGGTTCGAAATGAATCTTGGGGCGCTGTAATAGAAAGCCTCTATTATAGTAAATCTGGCCGATTCACCCCTCGTACTTGAAGAAAGAAATAACCAAAGCGGAAAATAGCAGGAACAGAGAATAAAGCAGTTAATATTGGATATCGTTACTCTCCAGAATCTGTTTTTGATATTGCAACAATCTGATTTAAGTATATAGACTGGATAGAGTGAATACCCAATATGAGTGGTAAATAGACATGACCGGAGGTTACAATGTTGCGCTCTTCTTCACAATTTGTGTTTGTATTCCTTATCATAGCTTCAATATTTGTTACAACGGCTGGAGCGGATGTACAAATAATGCTTACCGGTGAATTTCACCAACAAGCAATACACAAACACGATCTTAAGGAATTTTCCGGAGAATGGTATGCAATTTGTCAATCCGATGATCGGGACTCCCTGAAACGGGTAAATATTATCGTGGAGCCAGGTACGGACGTGGACGGCATGAGCAATGTTATTAATAATGAGTGCGATATTACATTGTTTCTGATTCGTAATTTGAAAGGCTTGTCTAACCGGAATCTACCTCGGTATGAGATACTGCAGGAAGAATACAGCGTAACCATAACCTCCTCCAAGTCATCACTGACTGTGAAAAAAGTAGATTTACAGGAATACGCTGGTTTTAAACTTTATACTG
>DKAX01000034.1 GCA_002450975.1 Proteobacteria bacterium UBA6915 | reverse complement strand
CCGGGATTATTAGACCACTTCAAATACTATTTAAATTATTATACGGGTGATTAAATGATACGAGAAGCGTCTGAGCAGGATGTTGAGGCAATTGTGGATATCTACAATTATTATATTCGGAATACGGTTGTTACATTTGAAGAAACTGAAGTGGACGTACGGGATTTTTCTGCCCGAATCAGAAAAGTACAAGGCTCTGGTAATTCCTGGTTGGTCGCTATAGAAGAAGGAAGGGTCATAGGTTATGCATACTCGACTAAGTGGAATGAGCGTGCGGCCTATCGAAGTACAGTCGAGGTGTCAGTATATCTGTCTCATACAGAGGTGTCCAAAGGATGGGGTACTAGGCTTTACGATGAATTGTTTTCCGGTTTACTTGTTAGAGGGATTCATGTCGTAATTGGCGGGATAACGTTACCAAACGCGGCAAGCGTTGCGCTGCATGAGAAAAAAGGTATGGAAAAAGTCGCGCATTTCGTGGAAGTAGGAAATAAATTCGGTGAGTGGTTAGATGTGGGATATTGGCAGGTTCGATTAAGTACATAGTTTGATGCCGCAGAATATAATAGCGAATTTATTCCAGACTATTTACCAGTCCCTGTGAGAGCCAGCTTTTAAGCAAACCGGCGGCCCGTACGGGTATCTCTTCTTCAGCTACTTTAAGCTCAGCCAGTCTTTCACATAGCTCCGAGAAGGTGGCTTCCCGTGCCGCGTCCTTCAATAAATAGTATTCGTCGGATTCCAATGTCCTGAAGTTGGTTGTCAATCCCTGACGCCAGATTAGACAATGTGCAGTTTCTGGCAGCATGGTTAATTCTGGCATGTCGGTTTCGTCCTTAGCTGCCTGCCAAACGGGTAGGATGTTCCAACGGTAGGTACACCAGCGTACTGAAGGTATCAGTTTTATCCGCAGTTCAGGCCAGTGCTCCGCTGGAATTCGAGCGGCGTCTGTAATATTGGCTATATTGCTGTCGGCTGCGTCGAAGGTATTGACTAACTGCCACTCGAAATAGGCTAATTCCGACAGATACGGGTGATCATTGTAAGGTGCTTCCTCACTCAGAAAGGTACTGATGTTCTGTCCATACCAACGTAGAGAGGTAAAACTGGAAGGGTAACGTGTGGCGTATCTTTGGCACAGTTCAGAAAAGGCTTCATCACCCAGCAAGGTGTGTATCGCATTATAATCCTGAGACAGCGCCTCCTGAAGTCGGGCGTAATAGGCGTGACGATATACAGCCAGGCGCGGATGTTTACCAGTCGGGTATTCGCCCAAGACGGCAGACTCTATTGCCGGAATACCTTGCGTCAGATGTTGTCTGAAGTCGGCCTGTAGTTTCGCCAACTTTGGTGTCGCGTCTTTATTCATGCCATGCTCACAATTTTTTGTTTGGATGCCAATGACGGTACACGTTCTCCAATGTCGCGTGCTTGTTGTAGCTCCGTATACAATTCTTCGAAAGGCGGCATTTGGTCGTCGCGTTCAATCATTGTGGAAACAGGGCCGAAACGTTTGATTGCCTCTTCATATAGTCGCCAAACCGGATCCACAACCGGATGATCATGGGTGTCGATAATGAAATCACCGTAGTCGGTGTGTCCAGCCAGATGGATTTGTTGAACGCGTTCAGCGGGAACGCCATCAAGGTATGCCATCGTCTCGAAGCCATGGTTGCGGCTGCTGACATAGATATTATTAACGTCCAGCAGCATCAGGCAATCAGCCTGTTCGACTACGGCACTGTAAAATTCCCATTCACTCATTTGTGAATCACGATAGCTGACGTAGCTCGATACGTTCTCAAGCAGAATACGCCGACCGAGATAATCCTGCACAGTTTTGACGCGCTTCACAACGTGATCGATTGCCTCGTCGGTATAGGGTAGGGGCATTAAATCGTGAAGGTTTTGTCCCCCTTGGCCGGTCCAGCACAGATGATCGGATACCCAGCGAGGTTGAACACGGTCGATCAACGTGTGCAGGGCCTGCAAATAATCGTAATCCAATGGATCTGTGCCACCAATGGAGAGGGACACGCCATGCATCACCATCGGGTAGCGTTCACGGATGGCATCGAGATAGTAGAGTGGTTTGCCACCCTTCACCATATAGTTTTCTGAGATGATCTCAAACCAGTCTACATCGGGTTGTTGCTCCAGGATCAGATCATAATAGTCCCGGCGTAGTCCCAAACCGTAGCCGAGAAAATCGCGTTCAGTGGGTAAAGTCATAGCCTGTCGTATTCCAAATTATTGTATATGATGCCGGCGTAGTGTGATTTAACTAGAGTCATAAAAATACCTTGGGGATTCGCACCCCCAAGGTTATGTTGCATTACATCTCTTTTGCTTTTTCGTCCTTGATCTTGCCGCCCTTTTCCACGCACTCCTCTTTGGAGGACATGTTGAGGAAGCCCATACCCTTGCAGGAGCTCTGGCCCTTGCAGGAGTTGTCGGCGGTCATGCAGTCATTCTTGCCTTTGCACTGGTTGACGCCGTAGCAATGGACTTTAGCGTCCTTGCCGGAATCGGCAGAAACCGCCATTGGTGCCAGGGAAAACACGCCTGCTGCTGCAACGGCCAATGCCACGCCAGCGGTCTTATTTGATTTCATCGTAGGATACCCTCCGGATAAGTAGGTGAATGAAGAATAAACTATATATAGTGCGCCGAATTTATCACAAGGAGATCACGGGATAGGTTCGGCGTCGCATAGAATGACACAGGAAGCGGGAAATTGTTACTGTTCTTGCTGAAGATTGTACCGACTTTTTTTAATAATATTCGAAGAAATACTCTGTGAGTTGGTCGTCCAGTCTGGCACGGTATTTGGGACTATTGAACATTCCAAAGCCCTCGCTAGTGAGAGACTGTTCGTCTTCCTCGCAAATTCCCAAGTAATAGTCAGACACCTAACCATATCGCGTTTAAAGAGTGGCGGTGAATAGTGCCATGGTCGAATGACGCATTCTCTGTCAATCGAATACAAGTAAACGTTACCTACAGGCAATAAAGCATTTGTATAAACACAAATATACTAGTAACTGAGATGGATTATCTGTCGGCTATTGCTATTGCCGCCTGCCTTTAGTCTCGTGAATTTTACACATTGTGCTTCTGTACTATTTCCGTATGCGCTTGGTCTGTCCCGATATATAAATCGATCGCAAACCTGAATTTGATGTGTTTGCGAAAAAAATGTTTTATTACTTTGGAAAATAGTCAAGGAGACATAAGGATGAAAGTTAGAATCAATGAAATGCTAGGTTTTAGCAAAATAGGAAAGCAAGGTTACCGCGTGGTTACGTCGGCACTGGCTACTGCCTTAATGGCGTTCTCAGTAACAGCAGGCGCGACATATTTAGGTCCGTCTGGTGGTATGGGGGGAGGATCCTTTTATGACAGTGCTGCCAGTAACGAGTCTGTTGCATTGGTTCAGGTGCGTTCCGGTTCCGTGATAGACGCGATTCGTATGGGCTATCGTAATAACACTACAGGTGTGTTTCGTCTTGGGACTTTACATGGCGGGACTGGCGGCGGTGAGACGAATATCTCTTTGAATCCGGGTGAGGAGATCTCGTATATGACCGGTTATTACGGTATCTATAACAATATCGTGGTCATTACCAAGCTCTACATCGGGACCAATTCCGGGCGCTATTTCTCTTTCGGTACCGCGACTGGACGCTATTTTGCCTATGTTAATCCCGACATCGCTAATGTCAGATTTGCTGGTGTTATTGGCGCATCGGGTTCCCTGTTGGATGCGCTGGGCGTTTATTTCAACAAACGCTAACGCATATGGAGCGGGAGGGGTTTCCCTCCCGCACTTTTGAATAGGAGGTTGTATGAAAAAAGTACTTTGGTTTGCGGCAGGGGTTTCATTAATGGCGGTGCTCTATCTCGTTGGTACGGAGCTTTCAAATCCGGCCATACAGTCAGTAGGCAATGCTGCCATAAGCAGTGGGGAAGCGACTGGGGAAGGAGCCAAAGTCCAGGGTCAAATACAGGATTTTTTTGACAAGCTGGCTAGATTAAATGAACAGAAAAAGAGCGCGCAGGAACCCACGGTTCTGATTGCCGATGATTTTTTCAAAAATAATAACACTGTTGAAGAATCGAGCCTGGTTTCGGAAGAAACACCAGCAGTCGGGGAAGAGGTTGGGGAATCCGGCGGCCTGACGGCGCAGGAGGCGCAGCAGTTGAAGGAGAAGCGTGAAAAAATCTTTCAGGAGTTCAGCGCGGAAGTAAAGTATTACGAATTTAATGACAGGTTTGATTTAAAAAAATTTCTAACAGACCCCCGTTTAACCGAATTGGATGGGGAAAAGGGTGGCCAGCTAATCGACTACGTTTTCGAAAAATTACAGGGTATAGCATTGTTACAGAGTCAGGCAGATGCTACTCATCTGCTGGTTGATGGACAATAGTTTGTATCCTTGTTTGTTCAGGCTTTAAACGTGCAGAGGTCTAATTCGAACAGAACAAAATTAGTGGAGCAACACTTAAATAATTTAATCTTACTAATCTTCTTTTGGGCCGGAATCGCTACCGTTACTGCTGCACTCTTCACTCTCTTCGGAGTCGCATGATCCCGAGGAGCCGCCGCTGCCGGAGCCACCGGCCCCAGTACCACCACCGCCGCTACAGGATTCGGAGGCGTTTTCCCAGTCGCGGGTGTCACGGTGACAGAGTTCGCAACTTGTCGGATTGCAGGAGCCTGTGTCAGGATGATCATTGGGCATGCCGCGTACGCCACTGTAGTTGCCATTGTGACATTGATAACAGGTGGTGACGCCGACGTGGTTAAAGTTGACGCCTGACCAACGTGTAGTGCTGTGGCAAGCGTCGCATTCCAGTGTGGTTGGCAGGTGTCTGGCTCCCATGCCGGTAACGCGGTTGTAACTTCCGTTGTGACAGCTGCTGCATTGCCCTGCCACATTGCTATGATTGAAGTTGATCGAGCCCCAACTGCTCGTGCTGGTATGGCACTGTTCGCAACCGCGACTGCCTACTGGTAAATGTCCGACGTTGGGGACGCCGGTTATACCGCTGTAACTGCCGTTATGGCAACTGATACATGAGCCGCTGATGCCGGCGTGGCTGAATACCACGCTATTCCATGAGTTAATGCTGCGGTGACAGCCCTCGCACGCTTGACTGGTCGGCATATGGCGTGGTCCTTTGTTGGTAATGCCGCGATATAAACCGTCATGACACGACGCGCAACCGCTGGCAATTCCGCTGTGAGCAAACTGTACGTTTTGCCAATTGGCATAGCTATGACAGTCACTACAGTCTCTACCGAGTAGGGGAATGTGTCCTGACACCGGTACGCCGCGAGGCTGGCCGGATAATCCGGTATGGCAGTTCGAACAACTTGTTATGCCTGCGTGATCGAAGCGAACGTTCAACCAACTGTTGGTATTATGGCAACGGTTGCAGTCCAGGCTGGTCGACAGGTGGTTGTTGCCCTGACCGCGGGCATTGCCCGGTTGTCCGTTATGACAACCGGCGCACAGGGTTACACCTGTGTGGTCAAAGCGCGCATTGTTCCAGCTATTGACATTATGGCAACGTTCACATCCCAAGTTAGTCAGCAAATGATTATTACCCTTGCCGCGAGGCTGGCCGCTCAAGCCGGTGTGGCATGTGGCGCATCCATCAACCACCCCCAGGTGATCGAAGCTGACTACCTGCCAGCTGGTAAAGCTGACGTGACAACGCGCGCAATCGAGATTGGTCACCAAATGGTTAAGGCCCTTGCCGCGCGCCTGACCAGGAAGCCCGGTATGACAGCCGGAATTCCCGCAGCCGCCGGTGATGCCGTCGTGACCGAAGAATATGACGTTATTCCAGGTGCGGGTATCCTGGTGGCAGTTTTCACACGGTGAATTGGTGACCAGGTGTCCGGGGTGTTTGCCGCGAACCTTGGGTTCGTACAAACCATTATGACAATTTGCGCAACCACTTAGGATGCCGCTGTGCTCGAAGTGTGTATTGCTCCACTGGCTAGCGCCCAAATGGCAGAGATCGCAGTTATAGCTGCCAATAGGGACATGTCTGATGGGAAGACCGGCGACGCCGAGATAGCTGCCATTGTGGCAGGTTCGGCATTGGTTTGCGGTATTGGCGTGATCATATTTTATACTCAGACTCCAGGCCTGAGTTGTTGTGTGGCAGGCTTCACAGCTACGGCCCAGGATGGGGGTATGCAGTGTGCCACGACCGCGCACGCCTGAATAACTGGCGTTGTGACAATATTCGCAGTTGGTAAAGATACCGGCGTGATCGAATTGGTGCTGTTGCCAGGTTGTTGGTGATGTGTGGCAGGTTTCGCAGGGGAGTTGTTGGGTGGGAACATGATTGTCTGGTTGTCCGGTGGCGCGGGCAAAGCGGCCGTTGTGACAGCTGCTGCAGTTACCGGTGACGCCAACGTGGGCGAAGCGGATAATCTTCCAGTCGTTGGTGTCGAGGTGGCAGGTCTCGCACGGTTCGCTGGTGGGGATGTGTGTGACCGGGTCCTGACGGCTGGCGTGACAGGTGGCGCACGGCTCGGTGATGCCGGTGTGGTCGAAACGGTAGATCATCCAGTCGCCGGTGCTGGTGTGACAGTTGGCGCACGGCAGGTTGGTCACCGGATGCTGCGGGCCTTTGCCTTTGGCCTGACCGGGCAGGCCGGTGTGGCAGCTCTCGCAATTGTCGATGACGCCGACGTGGTCGAAGTGCACGCTCTGCCATTCGTTGGTGCTCAGATGGCAGCGGTCACAGCTCATGCCGGTGGTGGTTAAGTGGCCGGCGCTCTGACCGGTGACACCGGTGAAGCTGCCGTTGTGGCAGTCGTTACAGCGACCGGCCACGTCCAGGTGGTTGAATTTGAT
>DKAX01000024.1 GCA_002450975.1 Proteobacteria bacterium UBA6915 | reverse complement strand
TCTTCTGGGCACCGGCATAGATCATCCCAAACTTGGAGACATCGACGGGACGGGACAAAATGGTCGATGACATATCGGCCACCAAGGGTACATTGCCAGTCTCCGGTACATAGGGGAACTCCACGCCACCGATGGTCTCATTGGGGCAGTAGTGCACATAGGCGGCATCACCATTGAGCTTCAGTACCGACTGCGCCGGGGCATAGGTAAAATTGGCATCTTCGCTACTCGCGACGACGTTCACCTTGCAATACTTCTTGGCCTCGCTGATGGCCTTNNCCAGGCACCGGTATTGATGTAATCGGCGCTGTTTTTGCCGCGCAACAGATTCATGGGGATATTGGCGAACTGACTGGAGGCACCACCCTGCAAGAACAGAACCTTATAGTTTGCCGGCACCGCCATCAGCTCACGCAGATCGGCCTCGGCCTTGCTTGCGATGGACATGAACTCCTTGTCACGGTGACTCATCTCCATGACAGACATGCCGGAGCCCTGCCAATCCAGCATCTCCTCGCGGGCGCGTTCCAACACTTCCTGCGGCACCATGGCCGGACCGGCACTGAAATTAAAAACTCGTGACATGCATGACTCCTGACTGCAAACGAATGAAAAGTAATGAAAAAGTAACCACGGTCGGGGCCGGTTATTCGGCAGGCTCCTCACCCTCGTCGCTGGAAGGCTCCTCACCTTCGTCGCTGACAGATTCATCGCCGGCGTCGCCCAAATCGAAACTCGCCTGCGGCTCCTCCTTGTCGATCTGCCCCTCCTCGATACGGGCCACGCCTACCAAGGACTCGCCCTCGTTGAGGTTGATCAGACGCACGCCCTGGGTGTTACGGCCTTGTACCGACACCTCGGCCACCCGGGTACGAACCAGGGTACCGCCGTCGGAGATGAGCATAAATTCATCCTCCTCATCGACGCAACAGGCACCGACCACATTGCCGTTTCTTTCGCTGGTCTGGATGGAGATAACCCCCTGACCACCACGGCCTTGTACCGGGTAATCGTCCACATCGGTACGCTTGCCATAGCCGTTTTCCGTAGCTGTCAGGACGCTGCCGCTACCACCGGCAATCAAGGCGATCACCTTATGGTCGTCCCCCAGCTTGATGCCGCGGATACCGGCTGCGGTACGACCCATGGCGCGTACGTCATCTTCGTGGAAACGGATCGCCTTACCGCTGCTGGAGAAGAGCATGACGTGGCTTTGGCCGTCGGTTAGGGCGACATTGACCAGCTGATCCCCCTCGCGCAGTTCCACTGCCTTGATGCCGCTGGAGCGCGGGCGGGAGAAATCGCTTAACTGGCACTTCTTGACCGTGCCGTGTTCGGTGGCGAAGAAGATGAACTGTTCTTCGTTAAACTCCTTGACCGGCAGGATGGCGTTGACGCGCTCGTCCTGCTCCAGGGGAAGCAAATTGATGATCGGTTTGCCACGTGCCAGGCGACCGGCCTGTGGCAGCTCATAGACCTTAAGCCAATAGACCTTGCCGTGACTGGAGAAACACAAGATGGTGTCGTGGGTGTTGGCGACGAACATCTTGTCGATGAAGTCCTCTTCCTTGATCGCCGTGGCCGCCTTGCCCTTGCCGCCGCGTCGCTGGGCACTGTAGACAGTCAGCGGCTGTGCCTTGGCATAGCCCTCGTGCGACAAGGTCACAACGACATTCTCTTCGCTGATCAGATCCTCCAGGGTCAGGTCTTCCTGGGTGGAACGGATCTCGGTGCGACGCTCGTCGCCATACTGTTTGAGGATTTCCTGCAACTCTTCGCGAATTACCTGCATCAGGCGATCACCGCTGCCCAGGATACCCAACAGATTGTCGATCACATCCAACAGCTCTTTGTACTCGCTGATGATCTTGTCCTGCTCCAGGCCGGTCAAACGGTGCAGACGCAGATCCAGAATGGCCTGTGCCTGTACCTCACTCAAACGATAGCGATCGCCGTGCAGGCCGAACTCGATGGCCAACTCCTCCGGTCGGGAGCTATCGGAACTGGCGCGTTTGAGCATATCGACCACCACGCCAGCCGCCCAATCCTGGGCCAACAACTGGGCCTTGGCCTCGCCCGGATTGGCGGCCTTTTTGATCAATTCAATGATGGGATCGATATTGGTCAGGGCGACTGCCAGACCTTCCAAGATATGGGCACGTTCACGCGCCTTGCGCAGTTCGAACAGGGTACGCCGGGTCACCACCTCACGACGGTGGCGGATAAAGGCCTCCAACACCTCTTTCAGATTAAGGGTGCGCGGCTGACCGTCCACCAGGGCGACCATATTGATGCCGAATACACTCTGCATGGCGGTGTGCTGGTAGAGATTGTTCAACACCACCTCGGGCACCTCGCCGCGGCGCAGCTCAATCACCATGCGCATGCCGTCCTTGTCGGANNTCCATCAGACGCGCCTTGTTGACCTGGTAGGGCAGTTCGATCACCACGATACGAGGCTTGCCGGTCTCCTCGTTCTCCACCACGGTGCGGGCGCGCACATAGATACGGCCACGGCCGGTACGATAGGCCTCGTGGATGCCACGCGCGCCGTTGATGATACCGGCAGTGGGAAAATCGGGACCGGGGATGTGCTGCATCAAGCCGGGGATATCCAGCGCCGGATTGTCGATCAGGGCGATGCAACCGTTAATAATTTCATTCAGATTGTGGGGCGGGATATTGGTCGCC
>DKAX01000154.1:20553-53798 GCA_002450975.1 Proteobacteria bacterium UBA6915 | reverse complement strand
GACCTCCTTCCAACGCAAGCCATCCCGGGTTCCCGTGGAGTAGAGCTCACTGGCCGATGCCATATTACGCTCCAATGAAAGACCCATGTATTCCAAGGCGACGGTGACGATGGCTTGGGAATTGTGACGGGACAAGGCCTGCTCACTGGCCAGATACCCCATCAAAATGAAAGACGTTGAAAAGTATTCCTGACTGATATTGCGGTGCTTAAACGCCGCCCGCCTGCGGCCAAAGCGAATGGCGACCACCTTGTCGAACAAATGTCCGACCAATAGTCCGGACAAGCAGCCCCAGCCACCGCCAATGGGATAGCCAAATAGCACGCCGACGCACTTACCCCAGTTTTCAGACAACGGGAATCGCTTACCGAAAACCACCATACCCCCCTTAGGTCCCCAGGTGTTTTCCACTGTTTAATTTATGAATTTATGCGGAAATGGACTTGGTATACCACAGCCAGTGTCGCAAGCCAATAGATATGAAAAAGAAGTGTATACTTTATGGAAAATTAACAGGCGGAAAGGAAAACGGCATTGTGCAAATGCGAGTTCGACACAATGCCGTATTCAAATTAGATGTAGCTGATCATCAAGCCGGCAACGCTTACGATGCAGATGATGGAAGTCAGAATGGTAACGTTGTTTTCGAACATTGCTCTTCTCCTAAGTGGTTTTGTCTGTGGCAATGATGCCCCCCTGATCACTCCGGCTAATACCAGAGTGCGCAGGTAAATTATCAGAACACTCGGATTTCAGGCAAGTAAAAAATTGACTTTTTTGCTCAACAACCTTAGAGAACACTGGAGAACCTGGACAAGTTATAAACAAGAAAAATGATTATCTTTATAATTCAACAAGTTAATATTTAGATATAATCAACTATATCCCTTGCTACTAAGGGGAAAGAGGCTGAATAATGTGCCATAGAGCCGTCAAATTGACCCAATTATCGAAAACGCATAAACATGAACGCTAACACAGACAAAAACGCGCAAAATCAAACCTTTGTAAACTGGTTCAGGCATTCTTCTCCCTATATCAATGCCTTTCGCGGCCGCGTCTTTGTCATTGCAATCGACGGCGAAGCCATCGCCAGTGACGGATTCCATACCGTTGTCCATGATATCGCCCTGCTCAACAGCCTGGGGGTTCGCCTGGTCCTGGTGCACGGACTGAAGCAAAGCGGATCAGAAATTTACCCAGTCCAGGAAACACCGTTGGTGGTCACAGACAGTCAGGCTCTGGCCCGTATCACTGACCAGGCCGGCAGCCAGCGTTTTTATATTGAATCGCTCTTTTCCATGGGGCTGGCCAACTCCCCCATGGCGGGCGCTGACATTCGTGTCAGTTCCGGCAACCATCTGTTCGGTCGCCCCATTGGTATCAAAAACGGAATCGACTATTGCCATACCGGACGGGTAAGGAGAGTGGATACCCAGGCCATAGGCAATCAGCTGCAGCAAGGCAGTATTGTGCTGTTATCAACCATCGGTTATTCACCTACCGGCGAGTTGTTCAGCCTCTCCCTGGTCGATTGTGCCACTGCGGCAGCGGCCGCACTCAAGGCGGATAAGCTAATCTACCTTTCCGCCAAGGGAGGCCTGACCCAGGGGAAAGAGTTGATCAGACAATTAAACATCGCCCAGGCCAAAGAGTTGCTGCAAAGCCGTAGGCTCGAACGCCATGATCAACAGGCGTTGCTTAACAGCGCCATCGATGCCGTACGTGCAGGAGTCAGGCGCGTTCACCTGCTTAATAGCGAGGTTAACGGCGCCCTGCTGCTCGAGCTGTTTACCCGCGATGGCATAGGCACGCTTATCACATCCGATATTTATGAAGGCACACGCGACGCCACTATCGACGACGTTGGCGGCATTTTGGAATTAATATCACCGCTTGAGACCAGCGGCGTATTGGTTCGCCGCTCACGTGAATTACTGGAGACGGAGATCGATCGATTCGCCATTATGGAACGCGACGGCATGATCATCGCCTGCGCCGCGCTCTACCCCTTCCCCGACGAGTCTGTGGCTGAACTGGCCTGCATGGCCGTGCACACCAATTACAGAAACCAGGGGCGTGGAGAGGCGCTATTGCAATATATCGAGCACAAAGCTAACTCGTCGGGCATCGGCAAACTGTTTGTACTCACGACGGAAGCCGCTCACTGGTTCCTTGAACGCGGGTTTTATTCCGTCGATATCGACTCGCTACCGGTGGCCAAACAGGCTACTTACAATTACCAAAGACGTTCAAAGGTCTACTTCAAAGACCTGAACGCTTAAGCCACGTTAGGAATATCGTGAATAAAAACAATAATCGCCTGCTGAAACAGATTTGGCTGCTTGCTGCTTTTATATTCTCGACGCCCGCGCCAGCCGCCTTTACCTATAACAACACGCTCACCTGGCAGACCTTGCACAGCGAACATTTTCTGGTTCATTACCACGATGGCGAAGAGTCACTGGCGCACAAGGTGGCGAATATTTCTGAACGCGTGCATGCGCGACTGAGCGACTATTTCCGCTGGCAGCCTGCCGATAAAACGGATGTGGTGGTCCTCGATGCCTTTGACATTACCAACGGTTACACCTCGGTGATACCGGACAACCATATGGTGTTGTATATGGCGCCGCCCGATGATCTGGGCATTATCGACAACTTCGATGATTGGCTGGAACTGCTGATCGTCCACGAATACACCCACGTCCTTCACCTGGACAAGGCCAGCGGCATACCTAAAAGCCTGCGCGGCCTTTTTGGTCGTTTGCCTTCGCTGATCCCCGCACTATTCCCTGCGGTGTATCAGCCGCGCTGGGTTCAGGAGGGGCTTGCTACCTATATAGAGACAGACGAACAACTAAATGTAGGCCGTGGACAAGACGCCCTCTATCGGGCCTATATGCGCCTGGATGTCGCTGCCGGTGTCAAACCCATTAATCAGGTCAATCAACCCATGACAGATTGGCCTCTTGGCACCACAGCCTACCTTTACGGTGTCTATTTTTTTCAGTTTATCCGTGACGTCTATGGCGAACAGGCGATCAAGCGTTATATCGATGAATATAGTGATAACTGGATTCCCTACTCAATCAATAAAAACAGCCGCCATGTTTTTGGCAAAAACCTGACCCAGCTCTGGTCCGACTATCAGCGCTACCTGGCACAGCGTTTCCAAAGTGAAATAGATCAGCTGCGCGCAGACGGCATTATCGAAGGCACCCCGCTCACCGACGACGGCTATCTGGTGGACAATCCTCTGTTCGGCGCCAACGCACAGCTTTTTTACATTCGAAATGATTTTACCGGTGGCAGCCTGCTGACCCGGCAGGATTCTCAAGGCGGGCAGCGTCAGACAGTAACCCGGGTTTATGGCGATCGATTCGATCTGAGCCCGCAACACGGCATACTGCTGGCGCAACAACAAATATTGGAGAACACCTTTGTTTACACTGATCTGTATCAAGTTAACCCCAATACAGGAAAGCAGAGGCAACTGACCAAAAAAGGCCGTTACCGTTTTGCTGCCTGGCGTCCGCAACGGGATGAAATCACCGCAGTCCATTACACCTTGGGCCAGAACCGGCTGGAAGTCTTGAATCTGGACGGCAGCGTGCACTCGATCCTGCGTACGGGCAAAGCCGACGAAATCTTTTCCCAGATTTCCTGGTCGGAAGACGGACGTTATCTATTGCTGAACACCTGGAATCCGCAAACACGCTGGGATATCGAACTGTATGACAGCGAGTCGAAAACCTGGAGCACATTGCTGGCAACGACGTCAAATGAAGCTCAGGCGCGCTTTGCACCCTCCGGTGACGCCATTGTCTTCAGCGCCGATTTTGATGGTATCTATAACGTCTACAGCAGCGACTTGTCGGGAAAAAACCTCCGACGCCTGACACGAGTACTGGGCGGCGCATTCAGTCCGGCCCTGTCTAAAGATGGATCGCTCCTGGTATACCGGAATCTGACACACACGGGTTACCGCCTGTTTGAGCTGCCTATGAATTCCAAGGCGCTACCGCAAATTAATTTGCCAACGGACAAACCTGCAAGCGCGGTAAAGGTAGCCAGGCAAAACGACAACCACAGCGATTGGCCGACAACCAAATACACGCCCTGGCACAGCCTGGCGCCACAGTGGTGGTTTCCCATTATCTATCCTGAAAATTCCCAACTCGTTTACGGCTTTACCACCTCAGGCAGCGATATCCTCGATCGTCACTATTACGGTTTCGATATAGGCTACGGAGAAAAAAGCGGATTGCGTCAGATGGATTTTTTCTATGTCTACGACCGATTCAACCCCGCTGTAAAACTCGGGTTAAGTAACACACAAACTGATGTCCTGAATGGCGACATGGAGCTAGTCGGTTATGACACGCAACGTTCGCTGTTCGCCGAATTGGTTTATCCCTTGTTGAGCTTGCAACAACAGGCGAGCCTGCATCTGGGTTATGAGCTGACGGATTACAGTCAGCATGATCTCGATTTGACGCAGATTGGTGAACAAAATCAGGTCCAATTGGCTGGCTTGGGTTTGCGTTTTAATAGCAGTAAGTACTATCCGCGAGCAATAGGCCCCCAACAAGGCATAACCCTGAAGGGCGCCGCGCAAGACTATATCAACGACCAGAGCTACAGCGGCAATGTCTACTATGGCGACCTGAGAATCTTTTCAGGACTTAGCAAGTATCAATCTCTGGCCGGACGCCTGGCCCTGGGCTGGGCGAATAAAACAGCACGGCTGTTTCATTTGGGCGGCCCACTGACGGAATTGGGAGAAGGCGTAAACGAAGGATTACTGTATAACCACCCTGGAGAACTATTCGGCAAACGTCATTTTGCACTACGTGGCTATGCAGAGGGGCTGCCCGCCCTCATGGACCGTCGCATGGCGCTGGCCTCTCTGGAGTGGCGCTTTCTCGCTGGTCACATTGAACGCGGATTGATGATACCACCGGTCGGCCTACACCGGGTGCATGGTAAGTTCTTTTTCGATGCAGGCTCTGTCTGGCATGAACAATTTTCCAGCGAAGAGATACGTCGTGGCGCGGGTATCGAACTTCATATGGAGACCGTATTTTTTTACAGCTTCTTGCTTGATCTGCGCATCGGTCTCGCAAAAGGCTTCGATACAGATGGCGAACTTCAATCCTATTGGACCATCGGTGCCTCCTACTAAAAGAGGTCCAACACCTTCAGCGACCGGCGCGTACCAAACCACCCAGTCCGGCATTTTCCAGTGCCTGGTTCAGAAGCTGACGTATTGCATACGGGCTCTCCAAAGCCAGAACCTTGTTCACAATCTGAGCACACTGTTCACGGGTAAAACTACGCACCACCCACTTTACCGCCGCAATGCTGGCCGCAGTCATGCTTAAGCTCTGAATCCCCATGCCCAACAACAGGATGACCGCGGCGGGATCACCGGCCATTTCACCACAAATGCTCACCGGTTTATCCAACTGATTCGCCGTAGCTATCATGGTATTCAATGCAGAGACCACCGCCGGATGCAGGCTGTCATACAGCTCGGCCACCCGGTCGTTATTGCGATCCACAGCAAGCAGATATTGTGTCAGGTCGTTAGTGCCTATTGAGAAAAAATCGACGCGGCGCGCCAAAGCAGGTAATTGATATAATGCCGACGGCACTTCAATCATAACGCCGATCCTAGGCATAACAATCGTCTTGTCACTGTCCATCAGCTCATGGTGCGCGCGCCTGATAATGTGCAAGGCCTCATCCACCTCCGATACCGATGTCACCATGGGCAGCAATATGGACAGATTGGCCAGACCGGCACTGGCGCGCAACATGGCGCGTATCTGCACCATGAAGATCTCGGGATGATCCAGAGAAATACGTATGCCGCGCCAACCTAAAAAGGGATTATCTTCATGGATGGGAAAATAGGGCAGTGACTTATCCCCTCCCACATCCAAGGTACGTAGGGTCACAGGCCGCGGATGAAAGCTTTCCAAAATCTGGCGGTAAACCTGGTATTGCTCCTCCTCGCCTGGAAAGCGATCACGCGCCATAAAAGGAAATTCAGTACGATACAGGCCAATACCCTCGGCGCCGAAACTCAGGGAACTGGATATGTCCGCTAATAATCCCATATTGGCCAGCAACGGCACTGCTTCGCCGTCCGGCGTAACCGACGGCTGGTCGCGCAATTGTTTTAATTCGGCGCTGAGTAACTCCTCATCACGGGCCAGACGTTTGAACTCACTGACAATTGCCCTGGCCGGCGAGACATAGACGCGTCCCGTATAACCATCGACAACCACCTCGCGCCCATCAAGGCGGTTTACCGGCAGATCACGCACACCCAGTACCGCGGGTATTCCCAGGGAACGCGCCAATATCGCCACGTGCGAGGTTCGCGAACCGCGTACTGCGATCACCCCAGCCAACTGCCCCGGCGGAATTTCGGCCAACATAGTGGCGGTAATCTCCTCACCCACCAATATCGTCCCCGCCGGAAATTCAGTCTTATCCTTGGTCTGATGCAGGTGACTCAGTATGCGGCGGCCCAGGTCGCGTATATCCTCAGCACGCTCGCGAAGGTATGGATCCTCCATGGCGTTGAAAAAACGAATATGCTCCAGAACCGTTATACGCAAGGCGCCCGGTGCCCAGTTGCCCTGGCCGATTTCCGCAATAACTTTCCCGTTGAAACTTTCACTGTCCAGCATCAGCAAGTACGCATCGAACAGGGTAGTATCTTCCATAGTGGAAACACTGTGCATGCGCTCCACCAGGGTTTGGATATCGTAGCGCGCCGCCTTGACGGCGTTTTTAAACAGTTCGATCTCCGCCTCAACATCGTCGATCTTGCGATCAGGTATAGCCTCTACATCAGCGGCGGGATAAAAGACCACAGCCTGACCAATGGCCACCCCTGGTGATCCCGGTTGCCCGTTAAATGGTTGACTGCTCTGCTGAGACGAAACCTCGAGTTGCGTAATCTCGCCACTGGCCTGGGCGTGGGCAATCGCTCCCGATAACTGGGCGGCTATCGTCACCAGAAAGCTGACTTCGTCATCGGCGAAACGTCGGGCACCGCGTAGTTGGACGACCAGGACGCCCTTCATCTTGCGATGATGGATAATCGGTACGCCCAAAAAACCGTGGTATCGCTCTTCCCCGGTCTCAGGTATGTATTGATAACGGGGGTGGTCTGGCGCGTTTTCCAGATTGATCGGTTCGGCGCTTTCATACACCAGACTGATCAGACCTTTACCCATGTCCAATTTGACCATGGAGACAGACTCCGGACGCAAACCGTCGGTGGCCATCAAGACATGTTTGCGAGCCGTTTCATCCGTCAGATAGACCGAACAAACATCCACAGCCATGGCCTGCTTGACCCGGCTGACGATAATGGCCAACGCCTGCTCCAGGCTGGCGGCGGCATTGACCTCTTGCACGATTCTATGAAGTGTTTCAAGCATAAGAAATGAACAATACAGACTATCTAGCGGGATGCAACCGGAATTTAACCGGCCTTGGAACGCTCTGGTTAAGCGCTATCCGCGTCTGGTGACAACGCGTTTACTGGCCTGACAGGACAACATGGGGGCTAGTTCCTGTAGGGCCTTTTGATAGACGCGTCGTTTAAAGGAGACCACTTCACGCAAAGGGTACCAATAGTTTACCCAGCGCCATTGATCAAACTCAGGAGAAGATGTTGTATCCAGACAGACCTGATCTTCAGCCCCCACCAAACGCAGTAAAAACCAGATCTGCTTCTGGCCGATACACAAGGGCTGTTCATGGTGACGGATCAAATGTTTGGGTAAGCGATACTTGAGCCAGTTGCGCGTACAACCGACGATCTCCACATCCCACGGTTGCAAACCCACCTCTTCACTGAGCTCTCGAAACAGGGCCTCTTCCGGGGTCTCGCTCGCCTCGATCCCACCTTGAGGAAACTGCCAGGCATTCTGACCGCAACGGCGCGCCCAAAACAACTTGCCGTTGGCGTTGCTCAGTATAATGCCGACATTGGCCCTAAAACCCTCAGTATCAATCATCTATAACCTTAATAATTTCGCGAGTATCGAAACCAGACCTTTAAATTACTATAATCTGTTATTTTAGTTCAGAAAACAGCGAAATGAGTTCCTAAAGGCGCTTTTTTTTCCCCTTTGCCATTTTTTTGTCCTATAAATCAAGGAGTAACATAGTGGAATTAGCTATATTTGACCTAGACAACACGCTTCTGGGGGGGGACAGTGATGTTCTGTGGGGGGAGTTTCTTGTCGAAGAAGGCCTGGTCGATGGGGAAATATATAAACAGGAAAATCTGCGCTTTTACGAAGAGTACAAGGCGGGGACCTTGGATATCTTTGAATTCCTGGCTTTCAGCCTGCAACCCCTGGCCCAGCACGACCCGGCCACACTGAAAACCCTGCATGCGCGCTACATGGCCAGCAAGATTCAACCCATAATCCTGCCGCAGGCACGTGCGCTATTACAGAAACATCGTAACCAAGGCCATTACCTGTTGATCATTACCGCCACCAATTCCTTTATCACGAATCCCATCGCACGCGAACTCGGTGTCGATGATATTCTCGCAACCGATCCCGAGATTCTGCCCAACGGGCGATATAGTGGACGGGTCAGCGGCACCCCCTGTTTTCAGCACGGCAAGGTGGAGCGACTCAAACATTGGCTGGAAAAAACCGGCCACAACCTGGCACAGAGTTGGTTCTACAGCGACTCGCACAATGACTTGCCCTTGCTGGAACAGGTCACCCATCCGGTCGTGGTCGATGGCGATGAAACCCTGAAGGAACATGCGCGGTTACGGGGCTGGCCCAGTATCAGTCTGCGTGATCTCAGTTAATGCACAATCCCCACCTGCGCTCACGTGGCAAAATCAGCCTGGTCCTGGGTTGCCTGCTTTCGGTACCGATAATGGCATTCATTGCCCTGACCCAGGGCAGCGTAGATATCTCCTGGAGCGGCATGGTCAACGCCTGGTACACCGGCCCGACAGACACGCAATACCAGGTCATCTTCCTGTTGCGCCTACCGCGTGTCCTAAGTGCCATCGCCGTGGGTGGACTATTGGCCCTGGCGGGTACATTGATGCAGGTTTTGTTGCGTAACCCATTGGCTGATCCCTATGTTTTGGGGGTATCCGGAGGTGCCTCAGTGGCCACTTTAGAGGGTATCCTGCTCGGACTAACCTTGCCATGGCTGAATGTGACCGCCTTTTGCGGTGCGTTGGTGTCCATGGCGTTACTCTTCTGGCTTGCCAAGGATAAAGGTCAGTGGTCTCCGCTAAGGCTACTGCTGACAGGTGTTGTACTCGCTGCCGGCTGGGGAGCCTGCATTAGTTTTATCCTGGCAACCACCAATGACCAGCGTCTGTATACCTTGCAGTTCTGGCTCATGGGCGATCTCAGCTTCAGTCAAGCGCCGGTATCAGCATTGTTGGTTCTAGTCACGGGTCTGTTATGCACCCAGCCGCTGGCGAGATCCCTCAATGTACTGACGCGTGGCGAACATCAGGCCATGGCATTGGGTGTAGAAACGCAGAGACTCTATTTTGTTTTGTTTGTTATCGCCTCTCTTTTAACCGCCACTGCGGTCTCCCTGGCAGGCAATATCGGTTTTATCGGTTTGGTTGTCCCCCATATTTTACGTTTGGCCGGACTTTATGATCACCGCTTTCTGTTGATCGGCGCCAGTGCCCTGGGTGCCAGTCTGCTCGTGGCTGCAGATACTGTAGCGCGTACTCTCTTGGCACCGCAGCAACTACCGGTAGGCGTTGTAACGGCACTATTGGGCATACCCTTGTTTCTTTTTTTGCTACGCCAGAGAGACGACCTTTGAGCATGGCGCGGCTATCCGTAAACAATCTGCACATCGAGCGTGGTAACAAAGTACTGTGCCAAGGCCTAACACACCACTTCAACCCGGGAGAATGCTGGGCGTTGTTGGGCAGTAACGGTGCAGGGAAAAGCACCCTGCTACATACCCTGGCAGGACTGGACAAAAACACCAGGGGTTCAATCGAGCTGAGTGGCACACCGCTCGCTACCTATAGCCGTCAAGGCATCGCCCGTAAAATGGCCTTGTTGATACAGCAACAGACACCTGATATGACGGGTGCTTCGGTATTGGCATCCGTCTTGATGGGCCGCCATCCCCACATCCGTTCTTGGCAATGGGAAACTACGGAAGACCTGCAAATAGCCTTCGAAGCCTTGTATGATACTGACTTGGCGAATTATTCGGACCGGACCATCGATACATTGTCCGGCGGGGAGCGGCAACGCCTTGCCATTGCAACGGTACTCTGTCAAACACCGGAGATTTTTCTACTCGACGAGCCAACCAACAACCTCGACATTCCCCACCAGATACGCACACTCAAGCACTTCCAAAGACTTTCTGCTCAGGGAAAACTGGTGATAATGGCCCTGCACGACCTGAATCTGGCCATAAGATTCTGCACGCATGCACTTGTCATGTTACCTGGGGGAGAATACGAGTTGGGTGATATCGGCGCTGTATTGACAGAGGAAACATTAACCCGCGCCTACCAACACCCCATTAGATGTGTAAAAACACAGCAGCAAGTACTTTTTGTAGCAGACGAAAACTAAAACTTTTTTCAAGACCGACTGGAAACAGCAGCGATCTCCAATGGGATACTGTTGTTGATCCAATCGAACAAGCTGGTCCATTGCACCAGATCCTTTTCCACCAGTGTGCTTTCCATTTCCAAAATACCCAATCCATATTGGGCGGCGCGCAGATAATTGTGTGAATCACGAAATTCCGTCACGAATGGAATGTGCAAAGCATCCAGGAAACGCCTGAAGGCCACATAGATGCGCGGATTGGACTCTTTGACGCGGTTACCAACAACAGCAACACGTGTGTTGCGGGAGCGGATTTTACCAATCAATAACAGGTCCTGAATAAAATGGGTTGTGACATGGATATCAATAGGCGAGGGAAGAACGGGAATGATTATTGTGTCTGCTCTCTGTACCAACCCCATGAGTTTGCCGCCACTGGCACCGGCGGGGGCATCAATAATCATCCGGTCAGTACCAGGCGGTACCCGGGTCTGCCAGGATCGGGTCACATCGGCCCGTGAACGTTCAAAGGCTGCAATACCACGAATAGGTGCATTTTCTTTGGGACGTAAACTTAGCCATTTGGTACTCGAACCCTGGACGTCCTGATCAAGAATGACGGTGTTATAGCCTTTCAATGCACAGTGCACGGCAATATTGGTTGCGATAGTCGTTTTCCCACAACCGCCTTTTGCATTTAATATCAATATGTTATGCATCTACCAGCAACCCACGATAATTTACACCACTTTGAATAAGCAAAATTCATACACGCGGCCCCATCCCCACCTATATTTATCGGTTGGAGAGGATAAGAATTTGAGGCACAACTCGATTTTCCCACTATTTTTGTGACACATAAGACAGGCCATGGGGGTGCCTTGACGAAAAACTCTCCTCAAAAAGCCGGTACGCAAAAAAATTTTTTAAAATAAATTCCCCTAATCGTTAGAAAAAGTAAGCCTGAAGATTGCACGCAATAAAATTCCAACTTGTTAATTTCTCATCGGTATTTATTTTCCTTGTATAATCACTCAACAATGTACGTGAAATACGGATAAAAAATCATAATTGCGTCCATCGTTTTTATTGCCTAGCATGTAGATGTGCACCGCAATATTTTGATAATCGATTGTAAAGACGCCCTACCAGGGCGCCACCGGGGGTAAGCAAAGTCTGTTTACCCCCGGTTATCCTTTTAATATTAAATATCCCAATTCATTCTCAACATCCCTAAACCTATACCGTTATAATGCTATAATTTTGCACCGGGGGTGTTAATGGTAAAATTGTTGCGTAAATTGGGTGAACGGGCCGTCGTCAGTCATGAAGGCGGCGATGTTGTGGTAGACGTACGCAACCAACCCTTCCCTAAATACCTCTTTGCTATCGAGCATGTTGTGGAAAACCTTCCACCCAACACCACGGTAAAGTTGATCGTCAGCCATCAGAGATTTGCCAATGATCTAAAGGTGTGGTGTCATCATTTCGGTCACCATTTTCTGGAATGTTTGCCGGAAAAACGCCTGTCCATTGTTCGCATCAGAACCCAAACGGGTTAACTTGACACCCCGACAAAAAACCGCGTAGAGTTCCCCCTCGTATAGAATTTTCTGCCTGCGCTATTCACCCTATAGGCATCCCAAACAACCAAACAGAACAACAGGTTACGCCATTCTCAGATCCTCCTGAATGTCGCCACGGGGAGATAGAAAATTCGATGCATCTATACCGATTTTACCTTTCGGTATAGAAAACATATGAAACACTAAAAAAGATGTAGTGTTCCGATAGCCGTACCATACTGCTCGAATTGACAAAAAGGGATGACAAAATCCCACTTGAAGGTTGATAACAATGTCTCAAAAAAATACCTGCGCCCTACTAGCCACCTTTTTGCTGCAACCAACTCTTTCGCTGGCCGCATACACAAATCCCGACACAATTGCGGAAACGGCTACACGCAATCCGCAATCTGTAGTCAGCTCACTATCCGCGATCACCGTATTGGAACGTATAGACATTGACAACAGTGCGGCAAAAGACCTTGTCGAATTACTCACCATAGCGGGGCTGGATATAGCTACTTACGGACCGTTCGGAAAAACCGCTGCACCCTTTATACGTGGCACAAATGGTGATCAAGTTCTTGTGTTGGTCGACGGTATAAACATCAATTCACAGACCACCGGCTTGTCCACTCTCTCGTTAATCCCCTTGTCGCAGATCGAACGTATTGAAATTGTGCGTGGCGCCCAGTCCGGGCTATATGGTGATAGCGCTGTAGGTGGTGTTATTCAGATTTTTACCCGTCAAGGCAGCAAGGAATTTCAGCCTAGACTACGGGTAGGTGGAGGTAATTACGGCGCCCAAACAGCCGAAATCGGCGCCAGCGGTAGCCTACGACGCCTGACATACAGCTTGCACCTCACCGATCAGCGTAGCGAAGGCGTCAATACCAGTACGACAGGCTACCCGGACAAAGACGCTTTCAACAACAGCGCCATCGGTGCCAGCTTCAACTACCAATTCAACAGCACGGATAAACTGGCCATCTCCTATCTGAACACCTTGAGTTACAGTAAATACGATGGCGCGAATAACACGGTCGCCAACGATGCCCTGGAATACAACCAGCAAGTTTTATCCATTAAAAGTGTTTCCGCACCCAATGATTCTTGGCGCTTAACACTCTCTTTGGCCGGATATGCGGAAGCTGTCAACACTCTTCAGGACACCGTCGTAGTGGACAATACCGAGTCCCTGCGCAGTCAACTGACCATGCAAAATGATATTTCCCTTGATGACAGTAAACTGCTAACCCTCGGCATTGATGCACAAGTTAATCCTGTAAATGGAACCATAAATTACCCGCAAACAGAAACAAGCAATCTCGGACTGTTCGCTCAATACCAGATCTCCTTTGGACAACACAACGCACGCATCAATCTACGCGGTGACAAACACAGTGAATACAATCCGCAAACCAGCGGGGGCTTGGCTTGGGGAATGAAAATAGATGATCAGTGGCGCACATCTTTAAATTTGAGCAGCGCCTTCAAGGCACCCACCTTCGATCAACTTTACTATCCAGGCTCAGGTACAACACCGATTCACAATGGTGCGCCCGGAAATCCTGACCTAAAGCCCGAATCCTCACAAGGCATTGAGGGTAGTGTGAGTTACCAAAAAGCAAACCTAAGTGCGGAACTTCACCTTTATCATACACAAGTCGACGATCTAATCGCCTATGAATTTGATGAAGCAGCTAATAGCGGGCAACTGAAAAACATATACCAGGCAAGCATTACCGGTATGGAGCTCAGTGTATCAACCGAATTGAAGGGCTGGGGCACTCACGCCCAACTGGCGTTGGTCGATCCACGCGATCAGAGCACTGACGAAATATTGATCCAGCGCAGCCGTGTCTCCGCCAGCGCGGTCTTTCAAAGAAAGCTCGGGCGCTTCGATTTCGAATATAACATTCAGGCTTACGGCCAAAGGTACGACATCGACTCCAGTGGTGAACGTGTGACCGTACCAGGCTTCGGCATCAACAACCTGGCTGTACGTTACCGCCTAGACAACGACATGTATATCAAGGCGGATCTGAGCAATCTGGGGGACAAGGATTATCAGACAACCAATGGTTACCACAATCTGGGACGCCACTATATGGCCTATTTGGTTTACCAACCGTAGACTGAGGCCGCAGCCATATTCCCGGAACGGTACATATCGACACATAAACTCACCTAGAACAGCACATGGGCCACCGATTATCCAAGATCTACACCCGCACGGGTGACCAGGGCACAACCGGATTGGCGGATAACCGTCGGACCGACAAAGACGATATAGTCATCGAAACGCTTGGGGCGATCGATGAACTCAACAGCCTGATTGGTGTTGTAATCAGTTTTTTGCCGCACTCACCAGTAAAGGCCGACTTGAGCGACATCCAGCAAAACTTATTCGATCTGGGAGGAGAATTGGCTGGCGGCCGCCAAACGATAGAAGATCGGTATATACAACACCTGGAGAACCGCCTTGATCACCTCAACGAGTTACTGCCGCCGCTAAAGGAATTCATCCTACCCGGCGGTAGTCAGGCTGGCGCCTTTTGTCATCAAGCGCGTACGGTTTGCCGTCGCGCGGAGCGGCGCCTGGTAAGCCTGCAAAAACAGGCGGCAATCAACCCATTGGCCATCGCCTATGTCAACCGGCTGTCCGATCTATTGTTTGTCATGGCCCGTATCATAAATAGAGACTCTGGTAATAGTGATGTCTTGTGGCAACCTGGCAGGGCCCGACAGCCCGGTTAGATTATGCGATGCAAGTTGCTGTCCACTATATTTCGGCATATTGTTTACTGCAATGACACTCTATCAACGAACGATACACAGCAAACCCGCCTTGCGTTGGCTATTCGGCCTGACTCTTTTTCTGATTTTGTTACTGCTTGCCTATGATCAATCACGGTCAATAGCGCGCTCGTCGGAGCTCCTTTGGTACAGCATCACCCCACCGCTAGTCGCCGTAATCCTTGCCTTTATAACCCACAGACTGATCGCCAGCCTGTTTATCGCTGTCATCATTGGCGGTTTTCTCTCTGAGCTGACATCAGGCCGATGGCTGTATGGTAGTGTAAAATCCGGTGTCTATATTGCCAACGCGTTGACCGATCCCTGGAGCCTGAAAATACTGGCCTTCGTCATCCTCATCCTTACTATGATCAATATAATGATTGCATCCGGCGGTCTGGCCGCACTCATTCAGCGTTTGTTGCGCTATACCCGCTCGCAACGTTCCACCCAGTTTACTGCCATGTTGCTCGGACTGGCGGTATTTATCGATGACTACGCCAACACTATGATAATCGGCTCCTCCATGCGCCCGGTTGCGGACAAACAGTATATCAGCAGGGAAAAATTAGCCTTTATCGTTGACGCTACCAGCGCGCCGATTGCCGGCATCGCCGTAATCAGCACCTGGATTGGTTTCGAAGCCGGCCTTTTCAGCCAGATCTCGGACTCTCTATCCCTGGGAAAGGACGGCTACAGCATGTTCTTCGACGCCCTGGGTTTCCGCTTTTACTGCTTTCTCATGATTGGCTTTTTGTTCCTGAACATCCTGCTGCAGAGGGATTATGCCGGCATGCACAAGGCACAGCTGCGGGCCTGGCATGAGCATAAGGTATTGGCCGATGATGCGCGACCGCTGACGAGTAAAGGTTTCAGCCTTTCCGAACCTGAAAACGGTGTCCGTCATCGGCTGCCAGTGGCATTGTTACCGATTGGCGTTCTGTTTGCCGTGCTGCTGTGCGGCCTCTGGATTGATGGCGGTGGACTTACCTATAGCAGACAACATCTGCTCAGTTTTCTATCGCCGACCGTGTGGCTGGATGTCATCTCCCACACTCAGAACAATGCCACTCTGCTCATGTTGGCGGCATTTTGCGGTTTAGTGACCGCAGCGATTTCAGCGCTTGTTTTGGCAAAACTTTCCCGTCAAATCCTGTTTCGCACCTTCATCAAAGGCATTCAAAGTGGATTATTGCCTATGGCAATCCTGCTACTGGCCTGGTCATTGAAATCCAGTTGTGATGACCTGGGAACCGGCGCCTTCCTGGCGACAACCGCAGGGCAGACCGTGTCACCGCTATGGTTTCCCGCATTGATCTTTCTGCTCGCCTCCCTGGTATCTTTCGGCACTGGCACAAGCTGGGGCACTATGTCTATTCTGATACCTACCATGCTGCCCATTGCCTACCAATTGGATGGAAACAGTTACGGCCCGGTCACGATGATCACCATGGGAGCGATTCTGGATGGCGCCATCTTCGGTGATCACTGTTCGCCCATCTCCGATACTACACTGATGAGCTCCATTGCCAGCGGCTGTGATCACCTGCACCATGTGGAAACTCAATTGCCCTACGCCTTGACCGTCGGTGTCACGGCCCTGATATTTGGTTATCTCCCCGCCGCGCTGGGTTACAACGCCGGCCTTTCTTTTATGCTGGGGCTATTGGTGCTGTCTCTGGTATTACTGACGCTGGGTAAAAAAACTCACTAGTTACCTTCATTCAAGGCCTAGTCTAGCGCTATAGAGCGCAAAACCACGATTGATTCACAACTTGAGACCTACCGCGCCATTCTTGCTTAATACATTGTCAATTCAACAGGTTACGCTGTCATCGCCGCCACCCCACAGCCAGTACCTGAACAATTCCGTCAACAAGTTACACTTTTTTTGTGAGTTACCCCGCAGGTTTTGTCCGAACCACTTCAAGACTGGCGCCTGAAGAACGTTAATCTTGTCACGAGCGATTCGTAACTGGTAACAACTTTTAAACAAGACTGTTATCTGAATATTTAAATCTACAAAGGGGTAGAGCTATGAAAAAAGTACTTGCAATCATCTTCACCACTCTGATGTTCGCTTCTATGAGCCACGCTGCTTCCAAGAGCTTCTATGAGGCTCAAAATCTGGAGCTGGACGGCAATCTGTACGGTTCATCGTCTGGTGATTGCTAAGCACTGAGTTAGACTTAAAAAAGGATCCTTCGGGATCCTTTTTTATTATTTGCGCTTCAGAAGATAACCGCCGTAAGAGATCAATTCTTCCTGCTTATCCTGCGCCAAACGAATGGTTTCCCCCATAACGCTGCCGTAACCCGGAATGACTGCAGTTTGGTCATCAATGACCTCGATAGGAATCTCCATCTCCAGATCAAACCAAGTAGGTAACTTATAGGCGAAAAATAGTAGACCATCCCGTTCCTTGAGAGTAAGGGTTCGCGCATCCATCCAGTCGAGCAGCTCATCACTGTTAATCGCCTCGTATTCCCCAACACGTTTACGCCAGCTGTTACTGTGATTGAGCGCCTGCGGTTTTACCGCCGTTCCCAGCAAACGCACATTTCCCTGATAGTAGCCCAGCAGTGCCTGGCGATCTTCGATTTGCACCGGCTTCACCTTGATATCCTTGATAAAACCAAAACGCAGGGGAATAAAACCGAATAGACGGATGCCCACACCTTGCCAACCTTGTTCGAGCGGCGTCAGATAGAGACTCTTGCCCATCAAAGTCGCCCCTGCTGCGGGACTGGCGTGCTCGACCTTGACCAGCCCCGCCAACGTGACATAGTGGTCCGCCCAATCGGCTTGGGGTAAGTCAACCTTGGGGGGGATATCCGCGCTCGTATCCAATTCCGGCTGACGTATACCCGCCTTCACTTCCAACATGCCGGCCACGGCTTGGTTTACAATTTTTTCCAATACAGGGAAGGCGTTTGAACTATTGGCCATCACAACCACTGCCAGCTTGTGTTCGGGTAACAGGACTACTCGACTGCGATGCAACAGGGTCGAACCGAAACGCGTCAACACAGGACCTGTTCCCTGTAGCGGAAGCTTGTTCAACAACCAACCCAATCCGACCGGGGAGTGCACATCCCAGGAGAGATCGCTATTTTGGACACGCGCCGCTTCATCCAGACTCGCTGCACTCAATATACGCCGGTCTTGCCAGCTCCCTTGAGCAAAAATCATGTGAACAAAGTGACTCATGTCGTTGACCGTCGATACCATACCCAGCGCCGGTGTATCGCGGGCATAGAGACGCTCGCGCGGCTTGCCTTGCTTATATCCCATTGCCAAATCGGTGATGGGGCTATCCGCCAGATCGAACCCCGAGCGGGACATTTGTAAGGGTTCCAGTAGCTGCTGTTGAATCAGTTTCTCGTAAGCCAAACCACTCTGCTTTGCCAACAGGTGCCCTAGTAATGCCCATCCGATATTGGAATAGGTATGTACTGTTTGCGGCGGATAGGCCACGTCAACTGATTGCAACTGATCAGCCAGCGTTTGTAACGAAACCGGCCGACTGGACCAACTACCGCGAAACAGGCTCAGGGGTAAACCTGAATGTTGGGAAAGAATATGCCGGGGGGTGATAGCCACGCTATCCCGAAAGCGGCTGCGCGGCTTAAACTCCGGTAGCCAGCGACTCAGCGGTTGATCTAAATTCAGGCGGCCCCGTTCCACCTGTTGCAAGGTGGCATAGGTGGTGAACAAAGTCGTCAATGCCCCGATACGATAGACGGTATCAGCACTGGCCTTTTTGCCACTTTTGATATCTTCAAAACCAAACCCCTGTGACCAAACCAGGCGCTGGTCGTCGACCAGGGCAACGCTCACTGCCGGTACATCACCGTCATCCATATACTCCGGCACACTTTCAGACAATCCGTCTACCACGGATCGATAGTCCCGCTCCAACGACGACTCAGCCAGTACCGTTGACCCGGCCAGTAACAGAGTGAAAAAGACAAGTAGCTGAAACAACCTATTCCCCTATAACTTAATGGTGTACTACACTAGACCTATATGAAGGCACCCTAGCAGAAAATCCATATCCAAAATCATCAGTTTAGACAAAAGCCGGTGTTTTGGTTTCAGCGAATAAGGAGAAAATCATGAGCGCCTACAAACACATTTTGGCGGCAGTAGACCTCTCCAAGGACAGCCAAACGGTTTTACAGCGGGCGGTAGATCTAGCCCAGCGCTACTCTGCGCAACTCAGCCTGGTCCATGTGGTGGCCCAGATCATCGTGGAACCCGCCTACGATTTTATGCCCCCCATCAGCCTGGACACGGAAAAGGAGATCATGGAGAACGCGCGCAAAGGTTTGGAAACCCTGGCGAATGCATTGGACATCCCCGTTAGCAATCGCTGGGTGGAGATAGGCAGCGCCAAACAAGGCGTCATACACCTGGCCAAGGAGCACGCCATAGACCTGATTGTTGTGGGCAGCCACGGCACCCACGGCCTGGGCCTGTTACTGGGGTCTACCGCCAATGCCATCCTGCACGGCGCCCCTTGTGATGTACTGACGGTCAGAATCAAGGCCTAAGATCCGCCGCCAATAAAAAGGCCCGACTGGGTACCAGTCAGGCCTTTGTGTCGTTCCTCGCTCTGCCTTTCAGGGCATATTGTCCAATTCTGAGCCTTCCTTTTGCACCGGCATCAGATCCGCCTTACTCACGCCCAGGGCCAGGGCCGCGGCACTGGCAACATAGATCGACGAATAGGTACCGATGACGATACCCACGATCAACGCCAGGGCAAAGCCATGAATAATTGCCCCCCCTAAAAAGGCCAGGGCGAACAACACCAGCAAGGTGGTGAAAGAGGTCATCAGGGTGCGCGACAAGGTCTGATTCAAAGAGGAATTCATGATCTCGATGGGTGTCCCCTTGCGCATCTTGCGAAAATTTTCCCGGATACGATCGAACACCACGATGGTGTCATTGAGCGAGTAACCGATCACCGCCAGCACCGCCGCCAACACCGTCAAATCGAATTCAATCTGCGTAACTGAGAAAAAACCAATGGTGATAATAACGTCATGTACCAGGGCAGCCACTGCACCAAGAGAGAAGCGGTACTCGAAGCGCAGGGCGACGTAGATCAGGATGGCAATCAAGGCGTACAACATAGCCAGGCCACCGTCGTTGGTCAACTCGTCGCCCACCTGTGGGCCGACAAACTCAACGCGTCGCATCTGGATATCACCGGCCTCTCCACCACGCAAGGCATCCATCACCTGGGTGCTGATATCGGCGGAATTGAGCTGCTCACGGGGCGCAATACGCACCAGAATATCCTGCGAGGTGCCGAAGTGCTGCACCACGGCATCACCGAAACCGCCGGCAGCCAGTTTGTCGCGCACCTGATTCAATTCCACCGGTTTGCCATAGCCCATCTCGATGAGCGTGCCACCGGTGAAATCGATGCCGAAATTCAGACCGCGGCTAAACAACGAGACGATGGCAACCACAATTAACAGACCGGAAAAGATCGCGGCCAGCTGACGCTTGGCCATAAAATCGATCTTGGTCTCCTTCTTCAATAACTGCATCTCTTCCCCCTCCTAGATAGACAGTTTGGCAATGCGCTTGCGCTTGCCATAGATCAGATTGGCCAGGGCACGGGTGCCCATGATGGCGGTAAACATGGAGGTGACGATACCGATGGACAAGGTAATGGCAAAACCCTTGATCGGTCCGGTACCAAAGCCGAACAGAATCACCGCTGCAATCAAGGTAGTGATATTGGCGTCAGCGATAGTGGAGAAGGCCTTGTCATAGCCGGCAGAAATACTTGCCTGCGGGCTATTTCCCAGGCGCAGCTCCTCGCGGATACGCTCGAAGATCAGCACATTGGCGTCCACCGCCATACCTATAGTTAACACGATACCGGCGATACCCGGTAGCGTCAGGGTGGCCTGCAGCATGGACAACACCGCCACGATCAGGATCAGGTTCATGCCCAGGGCAATGTTGGCGTAAAAACCGAAACCGCGATACCAGAACAGCATAAAGGCCAGGACCACGACAAAGCCGACGATGACCGAGAGCACACCCTGGTCAATATTGTCCTGTCCCAGGCTGGGTCCAATGGTACGCTCTTCGACGATATCGATAGGCGCAGCCAGGGCACCGGCACGCAGCAACAAGGCCAGGTCGCGGGACTCGGCGGTGCTATCCAGACCGGTGATCTGGAAGCGCTTGCTCAACTGCTCCTGGATACGCGCCACGTTGATAACCTCTTCCACCTGACGCTTCTGTATAACACGTTTGCCGTCGATCATGCGGATATCACTCTTGGACTCGATAAAGACCACTGCCATCAGCTTCTTGACGTTCTCACCGGTGACCTTGCTGAAGATACGTGCCCCCTTGCCATCCAGGGTGATATAAACCGCGGGTCCACCGCTCTGCTGATCAATTCCGGAGGCGGCGTCGATTATGTAGTCACCGGTCAACATGACGCGGTTCTTCAACAACACCTTGTCACCACCACGCTGGTCATAGAGCTTGCTGCCTACCGGCACGCGCCCCGCCATGGCATCCAGCACATTGTTCTGCTCATCCACCAGGCGGAACTCCAGGGTGGCGGTCGCCCCTAGGATAATTTTTGCGCGGGCGGTATCCTGTACACCGGGCAGCTGTACCACGATGCGGTTCTCGCCCTGTTGTTGAATCACCGGCTCGGCCACACCCAGTTCATTGACGCGGTTACGCAAGGTGGTGATGTTTTGCTTCAGTGCCAGCTTGCGTACTTCGTATTTGTCTTTTTCACTGAGACTGGTCACCAGAATAAAGTTTCCGTTGACCTCGTCCTCGCTCATCTCCAGGGTGGGATTGTCTCGACTAATTAGACTGCGCGCCTTGGCACGATCATCGGCGGAGGCGAAGCTTAATTCCACTCCCCCTTTGCCACCAACCACACGTTCCAATCCGCGATAACGCACCTTGGCTTCACGTAACAAAACACGGTAATCACTGATATAACGTTCGTCGGCCTTTTTAACCGCGCTGTCTACATCCACCTCCATCAGAAAGTGCACACCACCTCGCAGATCCAGCCCCAGATACATAGGCAGGGCACCCAAATCAATAAGCCACTTGGGCGTGGCAGTGGCCAGATTGAGGGCGACGGTATAACCATTGCCCAGCGCACTGTGCAGCAGATCCTTGGCCTTTAGCTGGGTTTCCGTATTGTCAAAGCGAACCAGTATCCCTTTGTCATCCATAATCAATGAGCGATAACTCAGGTTGGCACCCTTGAGGGTGTCCTCAACCCGCTTCTGGGCGAAACTGCCCATATCGGTCTCACGCACGGCACTGATCTGCACCGCAGGGTCTTCACCGTAGAGATTTGGCATCGCGTACAGTCCCCCGACCAGCACGACGACCACGATGAGTAGATATTTCCATAGGGGATACTGATTAAGCATAATGACTGCCCCGTCTTTTGTTTGTTATTGACTAGTTGGTTTTGAAAGTGCCCTTGGGTAATAGTGAAGATACGGCGTGTTTCTGTACCTTGACCTTGACCCCTTCAGCGATTTCCAAGGTGATGAAGTTGTCTTCCACGTTGGCGATACGACCGACCAGGCCGCCACCGGTCATCACTTCGTCACCCTTGGCCAGCGCCTCGACCATGCCCTTGTGTTCCTTGGCACGCTTGGTCTGCGGGCGGATCAACAGGAAATAGAACAGGACGAAGATAATAATCAAAGGCAGGAAACCAGCCAGGCCGCCTTGTTGGGCCGCCGCGCTACCGCCTTCGGCCAGGGCATCAGAGATAAAAAAGCTCATTGTCTTTTCCTTACATTTTATACAAGTGAAAACGGTCGCCAATACTGGCAAAAAATTGCCTCGTATTATTGCATAGCCGGGACCTTTTTGGAGCGCCTGGCATAAAAATCGTGCACGAAGTCCGTGAAATTTCCCGCCTCCAGCGCTGAGCGCATGCCGGCCATAAGTTTCTGGTAATAATGCAGGTTGTGGATTGTATTCAGGCGCGCCCCCAGAATCTCCCGACTGCGATCCAGGTGACGCAAGTAAGAACGGCTGTAGTTGCGGCAGGTATAACAATCGCAAGCGTCATCCAACGGACCGGTATCCAGCTGGTATTGGCTGTTACGGATACGGATCTCGCCGCGACTGGTGAATAAATGACCATTGCGCGCGTTACGCGTCGGCATTACACAATCGAACATATCGATCCCTCGGCGCACCGCCTCGACAATATCCTCCGGTGTACCCACCCCCATCAGGTAGCGGGGGTGATCATGAGGCATCTTGGGGGTCAAATGGTTGAGGATGCGGATCATATCCTCCTTGGGTTCGCCTACTGACAGACCGCCAATGGCATATCCATCAAAACCGATCTCCACCAGGCCATGAAGTGAAATGTCGCGCAGATGTTCATGCATGCCACCCTGCACGATGCCGAACAGGGCGGAAGGGTTGTCGCCATGGGCCTGTTTGCTGCGCAAGGCCCAGCGCAGTGACAATTCCATGGACTCACGCGCCTGGCGTTCATCGGCGGGATAGGGGGTGCACTCATCAAAGATCATGACGATATCCGAGCCCAGGGCACGCTGCACCGCCATAGACTCCTCAGGCCCCATGAAAACCTTGTCACCATTGATAGGTGAGCGAAAGGTTACCCCTTGTTCGGTGATCTTGCGCATATCCCCCAGGCTGAAGACCTGGAAGCCGCCCGAGTCGGTCAGGATGGGCCCCTGCCAGTGCATGAAGTTGTGCAGATCGCCATGGGCGCTGATCACCTCGGTACCGGGGCGCAGCATCAGATGAAAGGTGTTGCCCAGAACGATTTGCGCCCCCATGGTCTGGAGCTCCTCCGGGGTCATGGCCTTGACCGTGCCGTAGGTACCAACAGGCATAAAGGCGGGTGTCTCGACCACGCCGCGCGGGAAGCTCAGCCGCCCGCGCCGGGCGGCGCCCTCTTGCTGCATCAGATCAAACTGCATCATGGACATCTATACACTCCCGTGACGCCGGCTGATCAACATGGCGTCACCATAACTGAAAAAGCGATAACCGGCCTCCACCGCATGACGATAGGCCGCCAGCGTTTGCTCATAACCGGCAAAGGCACTGACCAACATCAATAGAGTCGAGGCCGGCAGATGAAAATTGGTGATCAACAGATCCACCACCCGGAACTGGAATCCGGGGGTGATAAAGATATCCGTCTCCCCTTGGAAGGGCTGCAACTCACCGCCGCGGGCGGCGCTCTCCAGGCTGCGCACAGTGGTAGTGCCTACGGCCACCACCCGTCCGCCGCGCTGGCGGGTCTGGTGGATCTTTTCCACCACGGCTTTATCGACCACCACCCGTTCGCTGTGCATCTTGTGCTGGCTCAGCTCCTCCACCCGTACCGGCTGGAATGTCCCCGCCCCCACATGCAGGGTGACGAAGGCAATCACCACCCCCATGGCCTGCAGACGATCCAGCATGGCCTGATCGAAATGCAGCCCGGCTGTGGGCGCGGCCACCGCCCCTTTGTGTCGGCCATAGACGGTTTGATAGCGTTCACTATCATCGCTACCGGGGCGGCGCTGGATATAGGGTGGCAAAGGCATCTCCCCCTGGCTCTCCACCAGGGCCATCATCGGCAGATCCGGTGACTCTAATATATAAAGCTCCCCCTGGCGCCCCTCGACCACCAACCGCCTCTGGCCCAGATGGATTTCACCACCCGGTTTCAATGACTTGCTCGCTCGCACATGGGCTAGGCATCGGTATTCATCCAACACCCGTTCCACCAGGATCTCCACCCGTCCACCGGTGCTTTTTTGTCCCCACAGCCGCGCAGGGATAACCCGGGTATCGTTGAAGACCAGTAGATCCCCAGGGCGGAGAAAATCGGGCAATGCGGAAAAAGTCGTGTCGCGGCAGTCACCGGTATCGCCATCCAGGAACAAAAGGCGGCTCGCCCCCCTCTCCGTCAGGGGAAACTGGGCGATCTGGGTCTCGGGCAGATGAAAATGGAAATCGTCACGTCGCATAAGGGCGCGAATTATACCCCAGTTATATGCCAGTCACCCGGCCCACCCCATGAAAAATTGGTGAATCGCCCTATTCTGACGCTTGCCGTTTGCCGGGAATCCATTATACTAACCGCCTCTTTGCCGGGGTGGCGGAACTGGTAGACGCGCCGGATTCAAAATCCGGTGGTGGTGACACCGTGTCGGTTCGATTCCGACCCTCGGTACCAATACAGGCCTGGATCTCTCGATCCGGGCCTTTTTATTTTCCGCCCTCCACACTACAAGCTGTCACAAGAACAGGTTATCCTGCACGGGTCTATACTCAATAAAAATTAGATTGAAGGATTTACCGTGACCATTTCGCGCCTCTCCATCGATGATCTCAATCTGTTCGCCTCCAAGGGCGGCAGCGACCAGGCCATCACCGTCGATGAGATCAAACAACTGTCACCGCGCCTGGACAAACTTCGGCAACGGATCCAAAAGTGGTTGGACCCTAAAGAACCCAGTTTTCTCAACCTGCCCTGGACCACCGATGTGTCTGCCATTAAAAAACAAGGTCAGGTCTATTCGCGCAAGTTCAAACGCACCGTCGTCTTTGGTATTGGCGGTTCCTCTCTGGGAGGTGAGATGCTTGTACGCACCCTGGGCCATCGTTCACCGCGCAACCAGGTCAATTTTTACGATAACGTGGACCCCTCCACCATGGAGGAGGTCAACGAAATCCATTGGCCCGACACCTTGTGCCTGGTCATATCCAAGTCAGGTAACACCGCCGAGACTCTGAGCCAGTTTCTGACCGTACTGCCGCGCATGGAGCGTTATCTGGGAACAGAGGGAATCTCCGAACACACCTTGTTCATCACGGAAAACGAGCAAGGAGCTTTATTTGAGTTGGGTAAACGCCTGAACATCCCAACCATCGCCCATCCCCCTATTGGCGGACGCTTCTCCGTGCTTTCCATTGTCGGTCTGTTGCCGGCCTATATTTCCGGTGTCGACATAGACGGTGTCATGGAGGGCGCAAGGGCAATGGCCAAACGCTGCGGCCTGGCAGATATGACGGAAAATCCCGCCTTTTATAACGGCGGCGCGCAATACCTGCATGCGCATAAGGGACGCACCATCACCATGATGATGCCTTATGCCGACAACCTGCGCCTGATGGTCAACTGGTTCCGGCAGTTATGGGCGGAGAGCCTGGGTAAGGTCGATGCTAACGGCCAACACCAGGGTTTGACCCCCATCGAAGCCCACGGTGTCACCGATCAACACTCGCAATTACAACTATTACTGGAGGGTCCAGACGACAAATTCGTCACCTTCGTCACCAATCCCGGTCTGCGCTACGAAGGTCGACGCGTACCCATGCAGTTCCAGGATATCCCAGCCATCACCCCACTGGCCGGTCACACCATCGGCGAATTGTTCATCTCCGAGCTCAAGGCCACACGCACCACTCTAACCCGACGCGGCCGCCCCAATCGCACTCTCGCACTGGATGACCGTGATGCCTATGCACTGGGTGAGTTGATCATCCTGCTGGAGATGGAGACAGTGGTATTGGCCGAACTGATGGGTATTGATGCCTTTGATCAACCCGCCGTGGAAGAGAGCAAGGTATTGACGCGACAATATTTATCACAAATGAGTACATTAGACTCGCTTCTATAGACGCGTTACCCGAATTTTATTTCCAAGATTTTTTAATTGACGCCCACCCATGTCCTCCATAGCATGGCAAATGTGTATCAAAAACAAATATGGAGGATAATATGTTTAAACGGATCGGAGTGTTGCTGTTCATTCTGTTTCTATCGGGTTGTGGCGCTGCCGGGGAGACCGGCAAGGCCTTTATTGCATTGGACTGGGTTTATAAGCCGCAGTACTTTGCTGGGGATAATAACGCCTTAGTCGGCTCGATCGAGAAAGGTAAGTTCTACAGAACCCAGCCTGGTAAATACTACTTCGAATACATCGCGTTTGAGGGTAGCGGTTACTATGGCACCTATACCATCACGGTAAAAAAAGGTGAAGGTGGCGGGTTCCTGACTCCGGGAAAAGATGGTAGAGATTCCCGCTTTACTTTGACTTTACTTTCCACCGGACCAACCTTCACGGTGAAAGCGGTAGATATCGATAATGAGACAAACAGGTCATATATGTCTCTTAACGACGACAGCAACGTACTCGATGGACAAGAAACACAATTTCCGGCGCAGCATGTTGGTGAAACGATTACCGAACAAACTGAACAAGATGACTATGTCGTAACGCTGGAATACCAGCTACGTTAACTAAATAAACGGGGTCAATAATTGACCCCGTGCCTTTAATCAACGCAAAGTGCCCAGACGCGCCTTGTTGAAATCCTGATCCTTCAAGCCGGTGCGAAAACGGTAGTCGCGCCAGGTCAGCGTCGTACTCTTGCCGGTCTGGTGGTTCACCATACGCATCTCCCGAGCGCGCCAGTAGTGATCGAGATAGAGCTGATAACCGCTCACGTTCAAGGTCTTGAGCAAAACATCCTTGCGATCATAAAACTCCGTTTTCTGTATGCGGTAGTGCTCCTTGTCCACCCATACCACCTGACGTTTGTAACCGGAGCTGCGCTCCACCGGATAGCGCTCGATGACAAAACACTGCAACTCACCACACGCCTCGTCACGTAAATAATGATAGGTGAACTTCTCCACCTCCTGCGAGCCCATATCCTCATAAGCAAATTCGCTGCCCATGAACGAACCCGAACGGTTGCCGGAGGCGATGCGCTTCACACGCTTCAGGGCCGGCAGGTAGAGCCACTGGTCGTCATCCTCGCGCTTATGACTGAAGGTGAGCATGGCCGTTCCCTTCACATCGGGCGGTGAGTCGAACAGGGTGATGGATTTGTCACCATCCCCGGCAGTCTCCATGGAACTGATATGCATCTGCCGTTGCGCACTTTGTCCCTGTTTGTTGGTAAGCACCATCTCCAGATCGGCGCTGACATCACCATAACCACTGTCACGCCGGTCGGCCTCACGGGCGATTGCCTCACCCTGCTCCTGTGCCGTCTGTGCATACACGCTGCTGGTCAACAGCAGCACTAGAATTGTCAAAAGTTTGCGCATATTCCTCCCCCTTATCGATACGCATTAACAATGGTGGTAAAAAGAAAAAGTCAGCCAACAGGGCCAGGCCTATGGCGATTGCAGTCAACACACCGATCTGGGCATTGATCTGGAAGGTGGACAAGGCCAGAATCAGAAATCCCGCCACCAACACCAATGACGTCACCCACAAGGCGGTACCCACTGTGGTGAAGGCGTAGCGTACCGCCGCAACTGGCTGCATATTTTGCTCGCGCCGCGCACGCAGGTACTTGCTGAGAAAATGCACCGTATCGTCCACGACAATACCCAGCACGATGGCGGATATCGCTGAAGCCGCCAATCCGATCTGTCCCACCAGCAGCCCCCACATGCCAAAGGCCATGGCCAACGGCATCAGATTGGGCACCATACTGATCAGACCTATCTTTACGGAGCGCAGGGCCACCACCAGAATCAACGATATCAACACCAGCGCTGTCGTCGTGCCGTACAACATGCCGCGGATGTTGGCGTAAGTGATGTGGGCAAACATGATGTTGGGGCTGGCCCCTTCGCTGGCCAAGCCGGGCATATTCGCCGCCAGCCACGCCTGAGCCCGCTCCTCGATCTCCAGAACCTGATTGGCGGATATGTGTTTGAGCGTCACTGTCATGCGCGATATGGATTTGTCCACGTTGATCTGATTATTCAGATCCAAGCCCATGGGTAGCGACATCTCATAGAGCAACAGATATTGTGCTGCCAGTTCGCGCGAATCGGGCAGGCGATACCAAGCCTCGTCGTCAGCATGCATATTCTTATTCAGTCGTTTAAACACGCGACTGACTTCACCTACATGTAACACTTCAGGCTGTTGTCGGTACCACTGGGCAAAGGCCTCGACCTTGCGTAAATACTCCGGTTCGGCCACACCGCCACTGTCACCCGCCTTGAGGGAGTATTCGATCTGATACATCCCGGTCAAATGGTCCTGGGCGAAATCGGCCGCCTGACGGAATTCCAGACGCTTGCCGAAATACTCCATGGAGTTATCGTTCAGGGTGTTGGCGGGGATAAAGGCCGTCAACACCAGCATCAAGGCCAACATGCCCCAAAAAAGAAGATTGCGCCGCTCGACGACGAACTCGCCCAGGCGGCGCATCCCCTCACTACCACGCGCGTCGCGTCGCTGACCGGCAGTTGCGGGTAGTATTACAGTTGCCGCCGGCAGGAATAACATGGAAAAGAGATAACCGAAAGCAACCCCCATGGCGGCGATATTACCCAGGTCATGAAAAGGGGGGGAGTCGCTGAAATTCAAACTGAGAAATCCAACCGCGGTGGTCAGACTGGTCAAGAAGATGGGCTGAGCATTGATACGCAGGCTCTCCTTCATAGCCTGATATTTGTCTTTGCCCTTTTTCAATTCGTGAAAGTAACTCACAAACAGGTGCACGCAGTCGGCCACGGTGACCGTCAAAATGATCAGGGGCGCCGAGGCCGAGGGCGTGGTCAATTCAATTCCCAGCCAACCGGCCAACCCCATGGCCGACACGATGGCGAACACGACCACCAACATGGTCATGGCCATGGCCACAATGGAGTGCAGCATCAACCATAACACCGCCAGGATGATGACGAACATCAGGGGCATTAACAGCGAGGAGTCGGCCGCTGAGGCCTCAGGAAAGGCGTTATCCATCATCACCGAACCGGCCAAATAGATGTCCACCTGCGGATACTTGGCCTGTAATTGGTCGCGTAACGCGCGCATATGGTGGGCAACTTCCGGCACCTCCTTATCGGGGTGTATCTCGGGTAGTTGGGTTGTGATATTGATGCCGGTGTAATGTCCATCTGGTGAGACCAGACGATTGACCAACTCCGGTTCCGCCAGGGCGATGGCGCGAATGCGTTGCAGATCGCCGTCGCTCAAGGAACCCGGATCCTTGACCAGATTTTCCACGATCAGGTCATCACCCTCGGCATGGGTATATTGAAAATTGGACAACGAATTGACCCGCCGGGAATAAGGTACCTGCCAGCCAAGCTCTGTGGCCTCATCGATCAGTGCCAAGGTCTGCCGGCTGAATACCTGCCCATCCTTGGGGGCGAACACCATCAGCACACCTTTATCCTTGGTGAAGGTGTTCTGCAAGGCCTCGTAGGCCTGTAACTGCGGATTATCGTCACTGAAGAAAATGCGATAGTCACTATTAAACTTGAGGGTGGATGCTCCCCAGCCCATGGAGACAACCGCCACCAAGGACAACAACAACACCCACCAACGTTGCTCCACCGCCAGACTGAATTTACTCTCCATGATCCCCCCAAGAACAAACGGACTGTGGCCCAAGAATATAAACAAGAATAAAAAAGTGAACAATTTGTTTATTTGTTCACCCCTTTGATTATACATAGAAAATAACGCCCTACAACAGCGTTTGGCTATTAATGTTTTCTTATATAACGATCAGCTAAGTCGATTGCGGGAAAATTTAACTGGCGAGGCATTGGTAACGTCGCCCAGAAGACTTTTTAACGAGGGAGCAGTCCACGCACGAGCAGATTAACGACCCCACGGGCGCGGCCTTGCAACTCCTCCAGGCTGTAACACCCCATGAATTGGGGCATGTGGAATTTGGCCAGAGCGGAACACATGGCCTGGGCGGTCGAAGTCACATCGGCTCGGGCAAACTCTCCCCGCGCCATAGCCTGTTCGAGAATACTTTCAAACAGACGCTGCTCCACCTCCGTCTCAGGCTCTACCAAATCCCAGCAGGATTGGGTGATATAGTCCACCAGACTCAACAGCCCCGGCTTGGCGGAGAAACGTTCATAGGTCAGCTGTAACATGGCCAGAACCATGGCTTCGATCTGCTGCGCCGCCGTCAAACCAGGGCGCTCGATCACGGCGCGCAGTCCATCCTGCATCTGCTGGAAATAGTGGCGGGCGATGGCCTGGGCCAGATCTTCTTTATTGCGGAAATAACGATAGAGATTGGCCGCCGACATGCGACAGTCACCGGCGATCTCCGCCATGGTGGTTTTTTGCCAGCCATACTGGGCGAAACGCTGTTCCGCCGCCTCCAGGATCTGTTCACGCACTGCTTCTTTGGCCATGGCGCAGAGTGTATCACAGAGAAGAGCCTGGTTTTCACCTGCACAAGCCGGCCTATCTGTGGGACAATGACCGCCTTTTTTGTTATACCCAGATTTGCCATAGCCATGACTGACACAGAAGCCGCCACCGGCAAACCGGCGGACAACGCCCATCCCCTGGAGCCCGTGTTACCGGTCTCCGTCGGCATGCCGCTGCGCTGGGGACAGCTCTATGGCAGTAGTATCGGCCTGACCCTGGCCCAGGCCGCACGCCGCCACGGTCGCCCATTGTTGCTGGTCACCCCCGATGCCGCCTCGGTCCATACCTGGGTCAACGAATTACAGTTTTACCTGGGTGGGCAGGGCGATATTCCCATCCTGGGTTTTCCCGACTGGGAGACCCTGCCCTATGACGTCTTCTCTCCCCACCAGGACATCATTTCTGACCGCTTGGCCGCCTTGTATCAGCTCACCGGTTTGGAAAAAGGGGTACTGGTCATCCCCGTCACCACATTGATGCACCGGCTATGTCCGCCGCAGTTTCTGCAGGCGAATAGCTTGATGCTGGATCGCGGCCAGCGCCTGGACCTGGAGCAGATGCGCCTGCGCCTGGAGGCCAGCGGTTATCGCTGTGTCTCGCAGGTGATGGAGCATGGCGAATTTGCCGTGCGCGGCAGCCTGCTGGATCTCTTTCCCATGGGCTCACGCACCCCTTACCGCATTGATTTGTTCGATGATGAAATCGAATCGATCCGCACCTTCGATCCTGAGAATCAGCGTACCCTGGAGATGATCGAGCAGGTACGTCTGTTACCCGCCCGTGAGTTTCCTCTGGACGAAGAAGCCATCAAGCGCTTTCGCCAACAATTCCGGGAAAGCTTCGAGGGCGACCCGCAGCGCAGCAATATCTATAAAGATGTCAGCCAGGGACTGGCCCCTGCCGGTATCGAATACTATTTGCCACTGTTTTTCCCGCAGACCGCGACTTTGTTCGACTACCTGCCCGCCACCACCCTGATCTTCAGCCTGGAAGGGGATGATCAGGCGGCACAACACTTTTGGCAACAGGCGCAGGAACGCTTCGAGCAGCGCCGCTACAACAGTGACCGCCCTATCCTGGCGCCGGACAAACTGTTCCTTGCGCCACAACATTTGCAGGACCAGATCAGCACCCATGGCCGCTGTCAGATCCAGCGCTTCGAACTGCAACGCAAGGCCGGTCGCTACAACTACCAGACACGCACGCCTCCCACTTTGACCCTGGATGTGCGCCGCCCCGACCCGAGTGCCGCCCTGCGTCAGTTTATCGACGAGTTCCGGGGGCGCATCCTGTTCGTGGCGGAGAGTACCGGCCGGCGCGAGACCCTGCTGGAGCTGCTGAAGAATCATCAGATCAAACCGGTCACCGTGGCCGACTTCCAGAGTTTCTTCCAGGGTGACATGCCCCTGGCCATGACGGTGGCGCCACTGGAGTTGGGGCTGATCCTGCAGGATCCTGCCATCGCCGTGATTACGGAAAGCCAGTTGTTCGGCACCCAGGTATTACAACGGCGAAGACGTAAGGGGCGTGCCCGCGATACAGAAAACATCGTCCGCGATCTGACCGAACTGGCCGTGGGAGCGCCGGTGGTACACGAAGAGCACGGCGTCGGCCGCTATATCGGTCTGCAAAAGCTGACCATCGACGAGCAGGAGAATGAGTTTCTCTGCCTGGAATACGCCGGTGGCGACAAACTCTATGTACCGGTCGCCTCCCTGCAACTGATCAGCCGCTACAGCGGCGCGGCACCCGAACTGGCCCCTTTGCACAAACTGGGCAGCGGCCAATGGGAAAAGGCCAGACGCAAGGCCAGCGAGCGCATCAGAGATGTGGCTGCCGAGCTTTTGGAGATCTACGCGCGGCGAGAGGCGCGTCAGGGCTTCGCCTACCCCATGGAGACAGAACAATACGCCGCCTTCGCCGCCAGCTTCCCCTTCGAAGAGACCCCCGATCAGGAGACCGCCATCCACGCAGTGATCGAGGACATGGTATCGAAGCGCCCCATGGATCGTCTGGTGTGCGGCGATGTCGGCTTC
>DKAX01000154.1:0-20485 GCA_002450975.1 Proteobacteria bacterium UBA6915 | reverse complement strand
GATCATCGACGAGGAGCACCGCTTTGGCGTACGCCAGAAGGAGCGCATCAAGGCGCTGCGCTCCGAGGTGGATATCCTCACCCTGACGGCGACGCCAATTCCACGCACCCTGAATATGTCATTGTCCGGGCTGCGTGACCTCTCCATCATCGCCACGCCACCGGCCAAACGCCTGGCCATCAAGACCTTCGTCTCGCAATATGACAAACCGCTGATCCAGGAGGCTTGTCTGCGTGAGATCAATCGCGGTGGTCAGATCTACTTCCTGCACAACGAGGTCGACACCATCGAAAAGACCGCGCGCGAGCTGGCCGAACTGGTGCCCGAGGCGCGGGTGGAGATCGCCCATGGCCAGATGCGTGAGCGTGATCTGGAAAAAGTCATGGCCGATTTTTATCACCAACGCTTCAACATCCTGGTCTGCACCACGATCATTGAGACCGGCATAGACATCCCCACCGCCAACACCATTATCATCAACCGCGCCGACCACTTCGGCCTGGCCCAGCTCTATCAACTGCGCGGTCGTGTCGGCCGTTCTCACCATCGTGCCTATGCCTACCTGATCGTACCACCGCGCAATCAGATGACCGCCGATGCCGTCAAACGCCTGGAGGCCATCGAGGCCATTGAGGAGTTGGGCACGGGCTTCACACTGGCGACCCATGACTTGGAGATCCGCGGTGCCGGTGAACTCCTGGGTGAGGAGCAGAGCGGCAATATGCATGAGATCGGCTTTAGCTTATACACAGAGTTGTTAGAAAGAGCAGTGGCTGCGCTCAAGGCCGGTCGTCAACCGGAATTGGATAGACCGCTGGACCACGGCGCCGAGGTCGACCTGGGCATCCCCGCCCTCATCCCCGATGACTACCTGCCCGATGTGCACACGCGCCTGACCTTATACAAGCGCGTGGCCAGTGCCAAAGATAATGAACAACTGCGCGAACTGCAGGTGGAAATGATCGACCGCTTTGGTCTGTTACCCGAGCAGGTGAAGAACCTGTTCCAGGTTACGGAACTCAAGCTACGGGCTACTCCTCTGGGCATTCGCAAGATCGAGATGGGTCCTTTCGGTGGGCGGGTGATATTCAAGGAAAAACCCGATATCGATCCCATGAAGATCATCACCCTGATCCAGACTCAGGCCAAACGTTACAAACTTGAAGGCAACGAAAAGCTGCGCATCGTTCGGGAGATGCCCGACGGCGCGGCTCGGGTCGGCGCCGTGGAAGAGTTGTTAAAACAACTGGGTGGTTAGGAAATATCTTCGGTCAGCGTGGCGGGCAGAACACTTGCATCGCCGCTGGACGCAGTCTGCGGACGCTGCTTGGACAGTCGCACCAAGTGGGCCAGCTCCCGTTCCAGGCGTACCCGTTTGTTTTGCAGAAAGAGGCGCAGCCGCCGTTTGCGCATAAACAGGAAAAAGACTTTAATCCCCTCCCAGATGCGCTGGCGCTCACGCCGATAGAACAAGGCGACGCCACTGGCGGCGATCACGCTCGCCAAATACAACAGTGCCATGCGCAGATCATAGTATTGACTGACTACCAGCGTCTGCGCCGACCAAAACCCAGCAAAGAAGACCAATCCCAAGACCATCTTGGCGGTATCGTATTGATCACTACCACGGGATATCAATCGGGCTACGTGCCGGGTAAGCAGAAAGGGCACGATGGAATTGATCATACCCCACAGAGCCACTGGCAACACCAGCGCCAGGTCCAAGGTAGTACGCATCAGAAAACGCCCGACCACGGAGGGCGAGTAGCGAAAGGTCAACTGGTAATCGCGGATATGACACCAGCGGCACAGGCGCTCGAATTGCTCCATCTGCCGACGGATGCGCGCCACCCGTTGCGGATCCTGCAAACGCAGGCGCTGTTGCGCCTGCGCCAGCTTTTTCAGAGCGCGAAAACGCAGCTGCATACTGCGCCGGCGATATTTGCCATGGCGCAGGGCGAAAAAGCGTTCCAGTCGATCGAGAAAATCGGCCTCCTCCAGCGACTCGGCATTGAGTGTCACCTCTTCCAGGGATTGTTGCAGACGCGCAGTAAGGGCACGGATGTCGGCCGGATTGGCACTCAGGGATTTATGTGTGGTTACGGGTTCGTGTACGTTAACCAAAACGCGACTGCGAAAGCGTCCCTTGTGAGAAAAGTTCAACCCAACAGGCACCAGCGCCAGATCAGTGCCCGCCTCCTTGACCGACAACACCAGGCGGGAGGCACCCGATTTAAAGGTGCGCAGTTGACTGTCGGAGTGGCTTTGCCCTTCGGGGAAGATCAGCAGACACTCCCCTTGCTCCAGCAAACGTTGACAGGCGCCGAACATGGAACGGTTTTGGCGCATAGAGCCTTCCCGGTCCTGCTCGCGATAAACCGGCACCGCCTGAATAAGCTTCAGCACCAGGCCTAACACAGGATTGTGAAACAGACCGCTACGCACAATGGGATGGACAATACGCGGAGAGATAGCCTGAATGATTACCGCATCAGCCAGGGCATTGGCGTGATTGGCGTAGATCAGCACCGGCCCTTGTGCCGGCAGTTGCTGCAATCCGGTAACCTCCAGCCGCCGGTAAAACACCTTGACCACCAGCCGGCAGAAACCCCGCCACAGCGATTGAAACAGCCGTTGTCGATAGCTTAAGTGATTATCCATAATCCCCTCCCTGCCGACCATTGTAACAACTGCCGGGAAAACCTCAATTCCGGCAGTGCACGCCAATTGATTTTCAAAGCGTATCAACATAGGCTGAGGTCTGAATATCCGCAGGAATCCGACGAAGACCATGCAAATCTCGCGCACCCACAGTCTGCCGCCTCAGGTATATATATTGTTAACGTTCTTGGTCGCTGTTGTATCCTTCTATCTCTTTTACTCGCGCAATATCAGCCTGGACCTGTTCTATTTTGTTCCCATATTGGTGCTGGGTTTCTTATATGGTCTGGTTAATTTGGGCGGTGAAAGAATACCGGCAGGCCATTTTCAAAAAAACACACTTATCAAACCGGCTACACTGTTTAAAAAGGCCCTGGCCCGTTACCTGGTCTGGCTGCTGGCCATCGGCTCCGCCAAGTGGTTGTATCACTCCATTGCCTATTACAATGCCAATGACTTCGCCAAGGCCCTGCCCGTCTTCGAACAGTTGTACACGCTTTATTTGATACTGGGTATGCCCTACTTCATCATCACTCTGAAATACAAGGCATCACGCATCGAGGATTTCTATGACCCGGCGGTGCGCATCATCCACCTGGGCAAGCAGGCCTTGCTTGCCCTTACATTACCCCCCGGCAATAGCCGCTTTCACAAGGCAATTAAAAAACAGTACAACCGCAAGGTACTGTTGACCCTGATCATGCGCAGCTATTTCATCCCGGTCATGGTGGTACAGGTTTATTACAACCTGAGCAATGCCATCTCTATTGCAGACAATCCCTACAACAGCGACCAGGTATTGGCATTTATCTATTTCGTCGCGGCTATTTTTTGGTTGATGGATACACTAAACGCCAGTGTGGCCTATTTAATCGAGACGCGCTGGCTGGAGAACCGTACCCGCTCCATCGACATGACCTTTTCCGGTTGGCTGGTCTGCTTTTCCTGTTATGCGCCGTTGAACATTGCTACCGGTACCCTGTTTCCCTGGGCGCCGGGCGTGGAAAGCAGCAATCCCGTCGATCTCGTTGCCGGCGACATCACCACCTTGTATATCATTAAAGGTGTAGAGTTAGCTGTACTGATGCTGCATATCATGACCAACCTCTCACTGGGCCCCTCCATCGCCAATATCTCTCTGCGTAAAATCCAGACCCGCGGCCCCTATGGCATCATTCGTCACCCCGGCACCACACTGAAACTGACCTTCTTCACCCTACAGTCCGTGGTCTACAAACAGTTCTGGCAACTACGCTATATCTACGGCCTGCTGATGTGGGGAACGATCTATGTGCTGCGCGCTTTGACAGAGGAGCGCCACTTGAGCCACTACCCCGAGTACCGGGAATACAAGAAAAAGGTGAAACACCGCTTTTTCCCCGGTTTGTTTTAGGCATGGTAGCAAAGGGCTTAAACCGGGATTTATTCGGGACGTTTGCCCTGTGCCAGGGCGGCATTGTTCCAGTGGTCTGGGAACTCCTTTTCAAAGCCGAAATAACGCATATCGCGGATACGCCTGGGAAATAGAATGCCATCCAGGTGATCACATTCGTGCTGCACTACCCGAGCGTGAAAATCGCTCACCTCCCTGTCGATAAGATTCCCCTGCGGGTCGTACCCCCGATACCGGATATGTTTATAGCGCGGTACCAACCCGCGCAAACCGGGCAGGCTCAGGCATCCCTCCCAACCCTCGTACGTCTCTTCCGACAAGGCTTCGATCTGTGGATTGATCAGGATAGTCATCGGCACGGGCTCTGCCTGGGGATAGCGGGGATTTCTGTCGATGCCAAAGATCACCACCCGGAGATCGACACCGATCTGGGGTGCCGCCAGGCCGGCACCATTCAGGGCGGCCATGGTATCGAGCATGTCCTGCACCAGCAGAGTCAGCGCCGGCGTGTTAAACTCTGACACAGCACGGGCCACCTGCAATAGCCGCGGGTCCCCCATGACCAAGACATTTTTAACGGGCATAAACCTTTACTGTTCAAATTTGCCAAAGCAGAGTCTACTATTGCTAATGATGAGAATAAATAAAGCAGTACATTTTCTGGCCTTACTCACCCTTGCCACTGTTACTCCCTCCGTTCAGGCCCTGGACGAGGATTCACCGTGGTACCAGGTGGAAATCATCCTGTTTGCGTTGAACAATCCGGTGGACGAGGTTAAATCGGAATTTTGGCGGGAGGCGGTAGCGGTCAAACCGGCCGATGCGGACGATAACATCCCCCCACCGCCTTTGGCTGAGGCCATTCCGATCGAACTGGTCGCCAGCGGCATCAATCCCATCATCGACTATAAAGGTGGCTACATCAAACAGGTTTCCCTGATTGCGGCCGACGACTATCGCCTGAAAACCGCCTATGAACGACTGGAAAATGCCGAGCGTTTTGTCCCACTGCTACACATCGCCTGGAAACAGCCTGTGGATCACCCGGACAAGATTCAACCGGTTTATATCTCTACCGACATGAGTACCAACAGTGAACAAACCGTATTGAATGATTATTTGATGGAGGCGCCCGATTATGCCCTGGTACGGGACAGTTATGCGGACGGTCGCCTGCACCTGTGGCCGGCGCCACCCAAGATCGAAGGCACTATTCAGCTAGGACTATCCCGTTTTCTACACCTGAAGACAAATATCCGCTATCGTCGCCCCCTGGCCAAACGCCCACCGCAAATCGAAGGTCAGCCGCCGGCAGAACCCATAATTGAACTGCAGCGTTTTCAAATCGATGAAAGCCGGCGCATCAGTGTTGACGAGATTAACTACTTCGATCATCCGATGTTCGGCCTGATAGCCCTGGTGAAAGAGACCGATCCGGTGCGCATTTATCGTGAAAACCGCAGTCCCGCCCCCATTGCCAGCAAACCTGCCCCCGTTGCCAGCAAACCTGCACCGGCGGCCAGTAAGCCTGCGGCGGGCAATGGCAATACGATACGACGCTAGATCAAATAATCGGAATCACCTGCTCCAACAAGCCGCGCACCTTGTCCATGCCCTCCTTCAGGTGCAGGTCGATGTTTTCCATGATACCGCCTTCACCGCGACCGGCTGCCCAATTGGCCACTACCGCACAACAGGCATACTCCAGGTCCAGTTCCCGCGCCAAGGCGGCTTCGGGCATGCCGGTCATGCCCACCAGGTCACAGCCATCACGCTCCAGGCGTGTTATTTCCGCCGCGGTCTCGAGACGCGGTCCCTGGGTAGCGCCATAGACACCGCCATCCACGAGGTCAATGCTACCTGCGCGCGCCGCCTGCAGCAGTTGCTCCCGCAATGGTTGGCTATAGGGATCGGTAAAGTCGATATGTGTTACGGACGTCAGACCATCTTCGAAAAATGACGGCGAACGCCCCCAGGTGTAATCGATGATCTGGTCAGGCACCACCAAACGTCCGGGCGCCAGATCGGAACGGATACCACCGACTGCGGCAACGGCAATCACCTTGCTTGCCCCCACCTCTTTCAGGGCGGCGATATTGGCCTGGTAGTTGATGCGATGGGGAGGAATGGTATGGCCATAGCCATGGCGGGCCAAAAACACCACCTCCTTACCACAAATTTTGCCATAAGTGATGGGTCCAGAGGGCTCACCATACCGGGTGTGCACCACCTCGCGTCGAATGATCTCCAGGTTCTTCAAGGAACTCAGACCGGTACCGCCGATAATCGCCAACTCTGCCAAGGTTCTTTCCTTCTCGTTTATTTACTAAAGATGACTATTCATCCTGTGCCTGTGCCGCGTAAATACCGGCAACATTGCGCAGATAGCCTTTGTAATCCATGCCCGTGCCGAACACATAGCGATCTGGTACTTGCAGACCGACGAATTCGGCGCTGACACTGGGGTGTTTTCTGTCATGCACTTTTTCGACCAACACCGCACTCAACACCTCGCGCGCCCCCTGCTGGCGACAATACGCCTGCAAGGCCGCCAGGGTCACCCCTTCATCCAGGATATCGTCCACCAGCAATACCACCCGGTCTTTCAGATCATGGTGGGGCTTGACGATCCAGCGCAGCTCACCGCCGGAAGTCTCACCGCCATAGCGGGTGGCGTGCAGATAATCCACCTGTAAGGGGAAGCGCAGGCGAGGCAACAATAAACCGGTAGGGATCAGGGCGCCGGTCAGGACACAGACCACCAGTGGATTACTGCCACCTATGCGTCTCTCTATGGCGCCGGCCATGACGGTCAGGGCCGCGTCCACCTGTTCGCCAGTGAAGATGCAATCGGCACGCGCCAGAACCGCTTCAGAGTGTTGAGGAGTTGTTGCCATTACTTGCCTCGTTTAATACGTAAAGGTCACGGTATCGTCGTCCATGGCCTCGCTGATGATATAAGCGCCGCCAACCGTCTCAGCGATCTCCGGGATCAGATCGTCACCCCAGATCTCCAGGGTAGGGGTGCATACCTTGAAGACCACGCCATTGGCATGGGCCTCCTGCATCAATTGATAGACGTTCTTGTCATCACTGGGACGCACCTTGAGTTTTTCCGCCACACCCCGCTTGGCCAGTTCACCGGCGCGGCCGGTCAGGACCACCTCGACTTCAAATTCCATGGCAGCGGCAATAGCAGCCTGATAAAACGGCGCCCCCAATTCCGAGCCATTACTAGGGTCGGTGTTGACCATAACAATCATCAACTTATCAGCCATTTAATTTTCCTCCAGCGCCAATAGCTCACTTGCCCTGCTGCCCGCATCCGTTTGAATTTGCACCGTGGAAGTTGGAAAGGCAATCTCCGCCCCCTGTTCGGTGATGATCGCGTAAATTCTCAACAAGACATCCTGCTTGATTTTATGAAATTCGCACCAATCGGTGGTCCGGGTAAAGGTATAGACAAAGAAATCCAACGACGAAGCGGCAAAGGCATTGAAATTGACCATCAGGGTCTGGCCTTGGTCGATTGCCGGATGGGCCTTCAACATCGCCTCCACTGCCGTCACAATGCCCTGCATTTTATCGGCATCCTGGTAGCGAACACCAATGGTTTCATAGATACGCCGGTTGCTCATGCGCGAGGGATTCTCCACGGCAATATTGGCAAACACAGCATTGGGCACATACAGCGGCCGCTTGTCGAAGGTGCGGATACGGGTCAGGCGCCAGCCGATATGCTCCACCGTCCCCTCGATCTGCTTGTCCGGTGACCGGACCCAGTCCCCCACGGAAAAGGGCCGGTCCAGATAGATCATCAGAGCGCCAAAAAAATTGGCCAATAGATCTTTGGCGGCAAAGCCCACCGCCAGACCGCCCACACCGCCAAAGGCCAACACCCCGGAGATACTAAACCCCAGGGTCTGCAACATAACCATGGTGGCGGTAATAAACACCGAAATCCGCACCAGCTTGGCCAGGGCGTGGACCGTGGTCAAATCCAAAGCTTCCGGCGTGTGGCGCTCTATCAGGCTTTGTTCAACACGTCGGGTTAAGCGCAGCAGGAACCAGGCAAGGGCATATATCACTGCCACCTCACGCACAGTAGCTGCGTAGCTAAACAAGGCGTAGTGGGTGGCAGTGCCGATGATGTTGGCAGCCAGGGTGATACCGACCATCCAGATCAGCAGCGTGGCAGGTGGTCCCAAGGCCCAGGCTATGGCGTCATCCCAATAGTTTGCGCTGCGCTCGAAACGAACCATCAGACGTCTGGCCACGCGCTTTTGCATAAAATCGAGCAACAAGGCGAAAAATATGACGATAAAAACCTGACTGACCCAGGTTATAACGTTATCCGACATGGTATCCCTTAAATAGGTACGACAAAACCAGGACTTATTATACGTCCATCTTCAGGGTTGGGTGCAGATCAAATTGGCTGACTGCCGCCACTGCCTGGTGCCAGTGCTCATCCTGCATCAGTTGTTCACGGCTGATAGGGTGGCGGCCATGCATGCGTGCCAGGCGCACCTGTGACACCGGATCGGATTTGACCTTGAGCCCATCCAGCACCTGGGACGCCGCATCGGGATTATTGCACACCAGGATCATGTCGCAACCGGCGGCCAGGGCTGCTTCGCCGCGTTCGACAAAACCACCGGCTACCGTGGCCCCCTCCATGCTGAGATCATCGCTGAAGATCACCCCTTGAAAGCCCAGACGCTTGCGCAGCACCTCCTGTAACCAGAAGCGGGAGAAGCCCGCCGGTTGTGGGTCCACCTTGGGATAAATGACATGGGCGGGCATGATGGCCGCCAGGCCATGCTTGATCATGCGTTTGAAGGGCTGGATATCCTGGGCGTAAAGATCATTGTAATCACGTTCGTCGACTGGAATGGCGATATGCGAGTCAGCCTCGACGCCGCCATGCCCCGGGAAGTGTTTGCCAGTGGCAGCCATACCAGCGTGATTCATACCGACCATAAAGGCATGGGCCAGTTCGCTCAGGTGCTCCGGAACGCGATGGAAGGAACGGTCGCCGATGACCGTGCTCACCTCCCGGTCCAGATCCAGCACCGGGGCAAAACTGAAGTCAACGCCGACGGCGCGCAACTCACTGGCCATCAACCAGCCGAAGGTCTCCGCCAGTTGCCGCCCCTTCTTGTGGTTGTGATCAAACACCTTACCCACCATGCGCGCCGGCGGGATATGGGTAAAACCCTGGCGAAAACGCTGGACCCGTCCGCCTTCATGGTCCACCCCCACCAACAGGCGTGAACCCTTGGCATGGTGGATCTGTTCGACCAGATGGGTAATCTGTTCCGGTGACTCATAGTTGCGGGTGAACAAAATCACACCGCCCACCAAGGGGTGGCGTAAGCGCTCCCGTTCCTCCGCACTGATCTCCTTGCCGGCAAGGTCAAGCATGACCGGACCTAGTGACATAGACTCTCCCCCCATAGCGGCAGTGTGCAAAGGTCAGCCATCACACGGCCTTTTCACGAATCAACACTTCGGTACCCACCGGTACCAAATCGAACAACTCGATAACATCACTATTACGCATCTTCACACAACCGTGTGAACCGGGCACCCCCAAGGAATCGGCATCGGGGCAGCCGTGAATATAGATATAACGGCGCATGGTATCCACCGTACCGCCGCGGTTAAAACCCGATTCGTGACCACACAACCAAAGGATACGCGTCAGTATCCAATCCCGTTTCGGGTGTTCGGCGCGCAGGGTTTCAGAAAAGCGTTCACCAGTGACACGCCGCCCGACAAACACCGTATCCGCGGCGCAGCCGGCGCCGATCTTGGCGCGAATATAATGACGACCACGCGGTGTCTTTTCGCTGCCCGACTGTTCTCCCACACCATTCTTGGCCGTCGATACCTTATAGCGGCGCACCAGCATACCCCCTTGCAACAAATCCAGGCTCTGTTCATCCACGGTAACGACAATTTGATACTCGCCGCCCATCACCCCACCTCGGCCGCCGGTGTACGCCAGGGGGCGAAACGTTTCAACATCAGGATACCGGGAATGGCAATCAACGCGCAAAACACAAAGAAGGCCTCCCAGCCCATCTCCTTGGCCATGTAGCCCGTCGGTACCGATACTAAAACGCGCGGCACACCCATCAGACTACTGAGCAGGGCATATTGGGTGGCGGTGAATTTTTTGTTGGTCAGGCTGGCCATAAAGGCGACATAGGCGGCGGTGCCCATGCCGGCCGTGAGATTCTCGAAGGCAACTACAGCCGTCAAACCGGGAATACTGGCACCGAGCTGGGCCAGGACGGCAAAGCCCGCCGTCGATACCCCCTGCAGGAATCCAAAAATCCACAAAGAGCGGTTGATCCCCAGGCGTAACACCGTAATGCCACCAATCATGGCGCCAATGATCGTGGCCCAGAAACCGAACAGCTTGACCACGGTGCCAATCTGCGTCTTGGAAAATCCGATATCGAGATAAAAGGGCGTGGTCATCGCACTGGCCATGGTGTCACCCACCTTATATAAGAGAATAAAGACCAGTATCCAGACGGCATCCTTACGACTGAAATAGTCGACAAAGGGATCGATCACCGCCTCACGCAGGGTGCGCGGCGTCGCTACCTGTTGGGCAACCTCACCGGCGAACAGAGTAACACTGGCACTGAATAGCAGGGCAGCGGCCATGATCAGATAAACGCTGCTGTAGGAGAGATGATCGGCCAGAATCAAACCACCACCGCTGGCCAGCAACATACCCAGTCTATAACCGTTGACATACATGGAGGAGCCCAGCCCCAGTTCGTTGTCGGCCAGATTCTCACGCCGATAGGCATCGACTACGATATCCTGCGAAGCGGAAAAAAAGGTGACCAGAAAGGCGGCAAAGGCCACCAGCCAGGGATTGTGCGCAGGATCGGTCAAACCCAGGCCTGCTATCGCCAGCACCAGTAATAGCTGTATCAAAAACAACCAACCACGTCGACGTCCCAACCAGGGCACGGTAAAACGGTCAAACAGCGGCGCCCAGAGGAATTTCAAGGTATAGGGCAGGCCCACCAAGGCAAAGATCCCGATCACGGTGAGATCGACGCCGGAATCTTTCATCCAGGCCTGTAATAGAGACAAGGTAAGCAGCAACGGCAAACCGCAGGCGAAGCCCATAGCCAATGCCACCAGCATACGTGCACTGAAGATCACGCGCACGGTTGCAAGCACCGCACCCCGTTTGTTTTGTTTATCAACCATGGCAGGACATACGACCCAAGAGGGAGACCTTTCGCCAGCTTACCAGTTTTTATAGGGATGGCTGACCAGACAGACGTTGTAGTAACGCGTATCATCCGACACCTCATCGCCCAACCAATCCGGCCTTACGAATGGCTCTGTTTCATCACCTAATTCAATTTCCGCCACCACCAGACCGGCGTTGTCTCCCCGAAAGACATCCACCTCCCAGGTGTGCCCCTCGAAATCGATATAGTGGCGGGTCTTGTCGATCAAGGCCCCTTCACACAATGTCAGCATTTCCCGTGCATCGGGCAGCGGCACCGGATATTCAAACTCACTGCGTCGGACACCCAAGGTGGCGCTTTTGATATTGATAAATGCCGCCTGATCGGAAACGCGAATGCGAATGGATGAGCGACCGTTGCTCGACAGATAACCTTGTTGCATATCAACAGACTTGCGCACCTGTATGCGCCAATCGTCACTGCTGACCAGAAACTTGCGTTCAATCTCGGTTGCCATAAACTCTTGGGGAGCCCTTCATCACACAAAGGGAAAGTTATAACATATCCGCACCGAGTATCACTAATATATCCTCGTTGGCCAGCAGATCCTCGCGGTAAGCCAAGCTTTGCGGTTTGGGCAGAAGTTTTTCCAGTTTACCGGCATGCTCCTTGAAACCGCTGCGATAGAGTATATAACTGGATGTCCTTACCGCCGGCTTGACGTTCTTCACCTGTACGGCGGTGAAACCGCGGTCATAGAGAAACTTGGCCACCTTGTCATCAAAACCGTCGGTACCGGAGAGATTCACCACCTTGACGGCCACCTCGCCACTGGTTCTGTCCTGAACATTTTTCAAAGTGTAGCCTGGTGCCACCGGCAAGCCTGCCATAGCACGCTCTATGCGATTGATCTTGCGAATGATGCGATCCAGACGGGTCAGACGCTTGGGTCGATTGATTCCAAAAGACATACCGACAAAGAATCGCACATTGGGCCGTGACACGGCATCTGGTATACCAAAGTACATGGCCATATTGAATACGGAAAAGTTGTTCGGATAAAAGCGGGCGCCGGGAATAATGTGCAAATCATCGTCGGTGCTACCGTAACGGGAAAATGCCGCCTCTATGGAATAGTTCACCCGTTCTGGTGGATTGTATTCCCAACCGAGCATGAGACTGTCACGGGTTTCGCGCAGATAGCCTAACGCAGGAGAACTGTAGTCCTTGGTATCGACGTTCTCACGACCAGCGCTGATGTGAAAACTGGCCATGTCACGCGGGAAAGAAATATTCAATTCGGCGCCACTGTTGGCCTGGCCACTGCCCAATTGCGGATTTCCACCGCCGGGTGCACTGGTAGCGAAGACCGTACCGGCAACCTTCATCCAGGAGCTGTCGTCACCGGAGAGTCGCAATTTAACGAAACCCTTGGTGTAGCGGACACCGGTCACCACGGTATCGTTTTGAGCCGGGAAATTGGCCAGATAGGGGGAAATCACACCGAATTCGATCTGGTCAAACAAACCCACGGAGAGGCCTGGTTCAATAATCAGGTCCAACCCCCTATTGGAGTTACCAGGAATGGCATAGGAGTCGGCGACACCAAACATATTAAACTCGATGGTACCGGAGTCGAGGATATCGGCGGTACGCATATAATTGAGCCCGCTACCGCCGGACAAAGCGGGATCGGCCCTTGCCGGAAGACAAAAGAACAATAACAACAGGCTTGAATAGGTTATAGACCGATTCAACCCGTTTTTAAAACAACAAACCCCAACCTGCCAATTCATTCTCTGGTAATCCCGCCTAAACCTCCGCCTTCCCGCAAACACGAGCCATAAATGCCACTGATCCTGGGTATATAACGACCTGCCCGAGAGATCCTTGACCAGCATTTACTATGCCATTACTAGGGAAAATGACTGACTATGGGGTACGGGAACCCCGGGTCAGTACTAAAAGAATATCAACGCCCATTGGCAAATCACGGCTTTCATAGACGCCCTGATTTCCTGGTAACAGATGGCCCAAGGCGACAGCCTTTTCACTATAACCACGCCGGTAATAGATCCGCGCGGCCCCCGCTAAGCGCGAGGCGCTACCATTGCTGCGCGCCAAACGATAACCGTGGTTATGCAAACCGCGCACAAAACGTTGATCCAGCTCCGGGATACCGGAGCGATTCAAGACACCTACCCGTAAGCACGAGAGAAGCCCCGGAGTACGCACACAACTGGCTTCATCGGGGCTCTCGTCGGGCAGCGTAAAGGCCATCTCGTCGGCAAAACGCGGCGGTTCCTGATCAGCTTGCCATGAGGTGACTGGTGGTGCCGGCATCAAATACTGGGGTGCCGTTGCCGCCGCTTGGGGTGGGTAATAGCCTTGCGGGTAGCTGGGCTGCTGTACGATGATTTGTGCCGGGTATTGCGGTGCTTGCTGTACAGGCTGCTGGACAACCGCGGGTGCCTGCTGGCTATAAACAGGGGCGGCTTGTTGCACAGGAACAGGCGCTGGCACAACCGGCTGGGGTGCAACGACAGCTTGCGGCGACTCCACGGGTATAACGGCCTGCTCAGTCGCCACTCCCGGCGCCGCAGCCGGAGTCTGCTCCGCGGGCTGACCCTGCGCGCGCATTTGTGATTGTTGCAGAGCCTCCGCCTGTTGCTGCAAAGCCTCCTTGGCTATGGCCAGATCCTGGATATCCCGACGCATTAAATGCATATCCACTTCATTGATCTGATTGAACCGGCTTTCCAGCTCCTTAACCTTCAGATTCAGGTCACCCAACTGTTTGCTGATCTGCGACTCCTCCACCACACGCTCGGGTTTGTTGAATCCCCAGGTGATGCCAAAGATAAAGCGTGTCTCCGGTTGCGCCGTACCGCGTGGAATGCCAAAAGCCGCCCCGGCATTGACGAACAAATCACTGCCGACGGCATAGCGCACGCCGGGCGCCAATAGCAAATTCATATCACCATCACTGATGCCGGTGGTCGCCAATATCTCCATGGTGACATTCAAGACATTGCTGGGATGCAGTTCGACGCCCAGGTTGACGGTATTGCGCACCTGGGAATCATAGCTGGCTGTCTTTGTCTGACTATCGACGGAGATCAGATCTAGCGTCCCCTGGCCCAGGGTAATGTGGGTGCTCACCAGCGGACCGTAGAAACTGCTGTGGATTTCATAGCCCTGCTGATTTGAACCACTGCCGATAGCCCTATCGGCATCCGCAGGGAACTGAGTGCCGAAAGCGGTCAAAGATAAGGCATAACCGCGCAACCGGCTACCGGCGATCTTCAATTTGGCAAAACCGTTCATGGCGGGAATGCCATTGTCTTTGCTGTCGTAGTTGTAGAAATAGGGCAGCCGGAAACCCGCTTCGATGCGGTCCCCCAAGGAAAAGGTTGCAGAAGTCTCCAGACCGATGCCGGTCATGCGGTTAAAAGAGGCGGGAATGGCATAGGTGTCCAGGACCATCCACAGGTCCAGATTGACAGCCCCGATGTCCTGTATATCTGCGGTACGGGCAAACAGCAGCCCCGACCCACCGGACTGGGACGAAAAAGCGGCCTGCGCAGGAGGCATGACCAACGCAGCCACGACGAAAATGCAGATGGCAAGCAACGGCATGAATTCAACCTAACGATATCGTGCTACTTAATCGGTTGAATTACCGACATTCTTGAAGAATTTCGTATGCTTGCAGGATTATAAACCGACAAAAAATAGCGCTATTTCAGGGCAATAGCAAAGGCGACGGCGTAGGTCAGCTCATCGGACAAGGAGAGTTGTAGTTCGCGTATGGCCAAACGCTGCAGACAAGCGGATACTGCGCCCTGGCAGCGGAAACAAGGCCTGCCCAGTTCGTCATGGTCTATGGTGATCTGGCGAAAACCCATATCGTCGCGAAACCCCGTCCCCAGGGCCTTGACCAGGGCCTCCTTGGCAGCAAAGCGCTTGGCCAGAAAGCCGGCCTGATTACGCCGCTGGCGAAATTCCTCCAGTTCACTGTCGGAGAGAATACGCTGGGCAAAGCGTTCACCGTGACGCTGCAAGGCCATGGCCATGCGCTCGACGCTGACGATATCGGTACCGATGCCGTGGATCATTTTTGCCGCGCCGCCTGCATCAGCTGTTTCATGGTACGAACAGCAACCGCCAAACCGTCAAACACAGACTGGGCAACTATGGCGTGACCGATGTTCAATTCACGGATGGCGGGAATGGCGGCAATCGCCTGCACATTGTGGTAATGCAGACCATGACCGGCATTGACCTGTAGGCCCAACCGGCTACCCAGATCCACTGCCTGCACTATCCGCTGGTACTCTGTTTTCAAGGCGGCACCGGTAGCCTCGGCATAGTGGCCGGTATGGATCTCCACTACCGGAGCGCCGGCTGCCGCTGCAGCCTCCAGCTGCGCGGGATCGGCATCGATAAACAACGACACTCGCACTCCAGCGGCCGCCAGGCGACCACAGGCCTCCTGTACTCGGGTCAGATTGCCCTTCACATCCAGCCCCCCTTCGGTAGTAAGTTCCTCGCGTCGCTCCGGCACCAGGCAACAATCCTCCGGCCTCACTCTTTCGGCAATGGCCAGCATCTCATCGGTCACCGCCATCTCCAGATTCATACGCGTTTGCAGGATATCGCGCAGCATGAATACATCGCGATCCTGGATATGTCGTCTATCCTCGCGCAGGTGCAGGGTGATGGAATCCGCGCCAGCCTGCTCCGCCACCAGAGCCGCCTGGATAGGTTCCGGATAGCGGGTACCACGCGCCTGACGTAAGGTGGCAACGTGATCGATGTTGACCCCCAACAGGATCTCCTGTTCAGGTGTGATGACATTCATGTCATGTCTCCAGTGTGTTTTTCTGCTTGTTTAATATTTCGGAACTACCTTCACGGCGGAACAGTCGGCGGCTGACCAACGGCTTTGGCCCCAGGTGGGTAGCCAGCAAAACGCGCATCAGGCGCTTGGCCTCGCGCAGGCTCTGCTCACCCTCCAGGGAATCATGGGCCAATTGCAGCAAGGTCCGGCCACACACGGCGACTCCTTGCATGCCCGAATGCACAGGAAAAGGCCCCTGTTCGGGAACATAACGATACTCCTGTCCATCCGCAACCGGTTCGCCACTGTCCGCAGCCGACAGCAACAAGGGCTGATAGCCCAACTCCTGCAATAACTGCAATTCAAAGCGACGCAACAGACACTGCACACGCGATTCATCGCCTTTTCCGTAGGCTACCATCAACGCCGGTAACAACGCCTGGTATTCGGCGAACAGCCGGGGATGGGGGTCGTGCCGGTGTAACAGGCGCATCAACAACTCATTGCAGTAAAAACCGGCCAGATAATACTTGCCGCCCGAACTGTCTGACGATTCTCCCGTCGCGTTATCGATCTCGACATCGACCAGGGTCAACAAATCACCGTTGCCGCGCCAACTCAATAACAGGGGTTTAAAGGGTTGCAGCAAACCACGCCAGGGAGATCGGGCGCGGCAGGCCCCCTTTGCCACCATCCCCAAACGTCCGTGCTCCCGGGTTATGACCTCGAGCAACAGGCTGGTATTACGATAAGGACGATGGTGCAGAACGAAACCCGCCTGCAGGCGGCATTCACTCCGATTCGAAGTCATTGTAGCCCAGGCTGCGCAGGGCCCTTTCGTCGTCGGACCAACCCTGTTTGACCTTCACCCATAATTGCAGAAACACCTTGCCATCAAACAAGTGTTCCATGTCTTTACGTGCCTCGGCACCGATCTTTTTCAGCATGGCGCCACCCTTGCCGATAATTATCTTTTTTTGTCCTTCACGCTCGGTCCAGATTACAGCTCCGATACGGCGTAAACGCCCTTCCAATTTGAACTGCTCGATCTCTACAGTTAAAGAATAGGGCAATTCTTTCTCCAGATTGCGTATCAACTTCTCGCGAATAATTTCCGCCGCCAGAAAACGTTCGCTGCGATCAGTGATCTGATCTTCCGGAAAAAATGCGGGTTGCTCCGCAAAAAACTCACTGGCCTTTTGCTCCAGCGTTGCAATATTACTACCAGAGTAGGCCGATACGGGGATGATTTCCCTGAACTGCCCGCGGGTCGCCAACTCCTGCAGATAAGGCAACAACTTCTCTTTATCTTCAAGCTTGTCAATTTTATTGACCGCCACAATCACAGGCAGCCCACTGGCTAACACCTTGCTAAGGACAAACTGGTCCTCGTCCGTCCAGCGCAGCGCCTCGAGCACAAACACTACTACATCAACACCAGCCAGGGCGCTGCTGGCGGCGCGATTCATGTAACGATTGATGGCACTCTGTCCGCCCAGATGCAGACCCGGGGTATCGACATAGATGGCCTGCACACCTGATTCAGTCTTCACACCGAGAATACGATGACGGGTGGTCTGCGGCTTGTGCGAGGTAATGCTAAGCTTCTGCCCTAGAATATTGTTCAACAGGGTAGACTTTCCCACATTGGGTCGACCGACGATGGCTACATAACCACATTTAACTGTCATAACTTCTTATCCGCCTCAAGATCTGCCAACATCGCCTGTGCCGCCGCCTGTTCCGCCTTGCGCCGACTGCTACCCTCTCCTTGCGTCACCCTGGCCAACGGCTCCAACCGACACTCGACCAGAAAACGTTGGTTGTGTGCCTCACCCTCGACCGACAAGACTTCATAGAGAGGTAAATCGATACGCCGCCCTTGCAACAACTCCTGCAGGCGTGTCTTGGGGTCCTTCAACTGCTGCATGGAAACAAATTGATTCAGTGAATCTTCGAATAATTCGACAACGAAGTCGCGTGCGGCGTGAAAACCACCGTCCAGATAGATAGCGCCTATGATCGCCTCCAGGGTGTTGGCCAGAATGGAATCGCGCCGGAAACCACCGCTCTTCAACTCACCCGGACCAAGTATGACGTAGTCACTCAGAGTATAACGGCGGGCTATCACCGCCAGCATTTCCCCCTTGACCATACTGGCGCGAAAACGACTCATCTCGCCCTCTTTTGCGCTGGGATACCGGGAGAATATCTCATCAGCGATCACCATGCCCAGCACGGCATCGCCCAGAAATTCCAGGCGCTCGTTGTTACGCGCCCCAACGCTGCGATGAGTCAGCGCATCCTGCAACAATTCCGGGTTTTTGAAGGTATACCCTAACTGCCGTTGTAACCTGACACCCGCTGCTTCCAACTAAAGCACCCGAGCTCGTTTATTAAAATTTATCAGCAATGACACATTGCCAATAACTCTGACCTGGGCGGCATACTCCACCACTACCAGATAGCCGACACTCTCTCGAATCACAGATATATCCTGTAGCCTGACACTTTTAACGCCATCATCTTGCATGCGCCGATAGACCGTGCGCACAACCTCGGTGGCACTCAGTTGCTCAAACTCAACCTCCCTATCAAGGCTGGTTATTGTGTTTTGCACCTGCAGACTTTCATAGACCACTGGTACCAGACGTAAAATCAATACAAAAACGAACACCGCCAACGTCACCGTCAGCAGGAACGTTATCAACCCCATACCTTTTTGTCTGCCTCCAAACTCCATGGATGAGACCCCTTGTCGCTAGTTTACTTGATAGAATTGCCAATCCTGCGCCACGAAACACCACCGTTGGCCGAATCCCAGTTCATCCAGATCATGAACGCCCTACCCACCAGATTACGTTCCGGCACCATGCCCCAGTAGCGCGAATCATTACTGTTATCACGATTGTCCCCCATGACGAAATAGTGCCCCTCTGGAACCGCAAATTCGCCTTCCAACGAAGCCTTGGTGGTATCAATCAGGATCTGATGGCGAACGTCACCCAAATTTTCCTCCAGTAACTGGGCACCGGACATAGCGATGCCCGATCCAACCCCCTGATAAACGCCGACCATTTCCGGAGCCACCTGCACCCCGTTGACGTAGACATTCTTGCCATAATAACCAATTCGATCACCGGGCAAACCAATCACCCGTTTGATATAGTCAATGGCCGGATCGTTGGGATACTTGAACACGACTACATCGCCACGCTTAGGCTGACCGATCTCGACCACTTTTTTATTGATAACGGGCAGACGGATGCCGTAGACGAATTTATTCACCAGGATAAAGTCACCCACCAACAGTGTCGGCATCATTGAGCCGGATGGAATACGAAAGGGTTCCACCAGGAAGGAGCGCAACACCAACACCGCCAACAGCACAGGAAAAATCGAGCGAGAGGTCTCGACCCACACCGGCTCCTTAATGATCTTGTTGATCTTCTCATCTTCCAGTTTACCTTCCGCCATTTCGGACTTGAGCGTCTCCAGGCGAATGTGGCGCTTCGGCGCCCAAAAGAAGATATCCAACAACCAGACCAGGCCAGTGACAGCTACAGCCAAAACCAAAAAAGCGGCAAAATCAAAATTCATCTATTTTTTTCCCATTTGTAAAACCGCCAGAAACGCCTCCTGCGGAATCTCCACAGAGCCGACCTGCTTCATGCGTTTCTTACCGGCCTTTTGTTTTTCCAACAACTTGCGTTTACGAGTCACGTCACCGCCATAACACTTGGCCGTTACATTTTTGCGCATGGCCTTGACATTGGAACGGGCGATAATATGCGAACCAATCGCCGCCTGTATGGCCACCTCGAACATCTGCCGCGGGATGATATCCTTCATCTTCTCCACCAGCTCACGTCCACGTGCCTGCGCCTGCTCGCGATGCACGATGACGGATAATGCATCTACCGTCTCACCGTTTATCATAATGTCCAGCTTGACCAGGTTGGCGGGCTGGAAACGCACAAAACTGTAGTCTAGCGAAGCGTAACCGCGACTGACTGACTTCAAACGGTCAAAGAAATCCAGCACCACCTCGTTCATGGGCAACTCATAGGCGATTGACACCTGATTGCCCAGATAAAGCATCTTGACCTGCACGCCGCGCTTTTCCACGCACAGATTGATCACATTGCCCAAGTATTCGCTAGGCACCAGGATATTGGCCTGAATGATCGGCTCACGTACTTCCTTGATGTAATTAACCTCGGGCAGCTTGGCCGGGTTATCCACCAACAGAACCTCGCCCTTGTTGGTCTCGACCTCATACACCACGGTCGGTGCCGTGGTAATCAGGTCCATGTCATATTCGCGCTCCAGGCGTTCCTGGATAATCTCCATGTG
>DKAX01000253.1 GCA_002450975.1 Proteobacteria bacterium UBA6915 | reverse complement strand
GCTGGATGCCATGCTGGGTTTTTGCGAATTGACCAGTTGTCGTCGTCAGTCCTTGCTGCGCTATTTCGATGAGGTGATGGCCAAACCCTGCGGTAACTGCGACACCTGTCTGCAACCCCCCACCACCTGGGACGCGACAGTGGCCGCGCAAAAGGCCTTATCCACGGTTTATCGCACCGGTCAGCGCTATGGCGTGAACTATTTGATCGATGTATTGCTGGGCAAGATCGATGAACGCATCCAGCGCCAGGGGCACGACAGGTTATCCACCTTTGGCATCGGCACAGAGTTGGACGCGACCGGCTGGCGTAATCTCTTTCGGCAGCTGTTGACCCGGGACTTGGTGGCGGTGGACCTGCAAGGTCACGGTGGCCTGTTTTTGACAGAGTCCAGTCGTCCTTNNCAGGGCGTGCCGGCCTATGTCATTTTCCATGATGCCACCTTGATGGAGATGGTCAGTCACCGGCCACAGACCCTGGAACAGTTGGCCGGCTTGTCCGGCGTGGGCAAACATAAGCTGGAGCACTATGGCGAGGCGTTTTTGCAGGTGATCGAGGAGTTTGTCGAGCCGGAGGGACGGGCGGATACGGTGGAGGAGACCTTGCAGCTGTTTCGACTGGGAATGGATGTACCCGCCATCGCAACCCGGCGGGGTTTGACCGAGGAAACGGTGTTCGGACATCTGGCCAAGGCCATCGGCCGGCGCGAAGTGGATTTACAGGAGGTTATCAGTCTGGATGGCGCGGCCCTCGTGGCCATACAATTTGCCATGGAACAAAACGAGAACGGAAAAAGACTGCGTCCGGTCTATGAGTCCCTGGCTGGCGCCTATGACTTTGGCGTTTTGCGTTGCGTGCGTGCTTCGTTATGGGGCGAAGTGGTTCTGTAATGGTTCCAAAAAAAAACCGCAACGTCCGTTGCGGCTGAGTTTCTGAAGGCTAAACCTTTGCGCTAGCGTCATGGCCGGTACCCCCGTACCGGCCACAACAAACGGGAAATTCCCTATTCCCACCATTCCCTGTTGGATTCCCTATCCTCACGGTGGTAGCCTACCACCAAGGGATAACTACGACCTGTCCATTTTTGCTGAGTTGATTATTTGTTACCCTGCGCTTTAGACAGATCATTCTGTAGATTTAATAATAAATACAAAGGTGATTGTCCATGGGAGACTTCAGTGAGCGCCAGGCACGGCAACTGGTGCGCATAAATCGAGCAGTTCTTTATATTGAATCCAATACCGAAGAGCATCTGACCCTGGATCAGATCGCTCAGGTAGCCTGTCTGTCGCCATTCCATTTTCATCGTTTGTTTACCGCTACCGTGGGTGAGTCGGTTTATGACTATATTAAGCGCCTGCGCCTGGAGCGGGCTGCGTTGCATCTGCGTTATTCCAGCGATACGGTGGATACCATTAGCGAACGTTCCGGCTACGCCCAGCCGACCTCCTTTTCCAAGGCCTTTCGCGACCGTTTTGGCGAATCGCCGCGCCAATACCGTGCAGGTGGTAGTAGCAATGGGCCGCCGGAAAGCCAACAGAAGCCGCAGGTCTCCCTGGTTGAGCTACCTGCCCAGCGGGTCGCTTATACGCGGGTCGTCGGCAGCTACGACGGTAGCGCGCAAAAGGCCTGGCAATCGTTGTTGCCCATTGCCTTTCAGTGGGGTTTGATCACAGAACAGACACGGGCTATGGGCATTACCTATGACAGCCCGGAGATAACTATCCCGGATCGCATTCGTTACGATGCCTGTATCAGCCTGGCAGAGAGTAGCCAGGTGCCCGACAAGCTACTGTGCCAGACCATCTCTGGTGGACGTTTTGCGCGTTTTCGCCACTTGGGGCCTTATGAAGCCCTGGAAGCCAGTTTTCAATACATTTATGGCGAGTGGCTGCCCGGTCAGTCCGAAGAGCTGCGTGACGCCCCGGTTTTTTGCCACTACCATCAATTGGATCCCAGACAGGTCGCCCCCGAGTCCCTGGTGACGGATATTTATCTGCCGTTACGCTAACTTATTGACTAAAAAAGGGGCTATTTCCCCTATTTTTTCAAAATATTTATGCAAAACCCTGTCTAAAACGATAAAATAGCGCGACCTTTACTTGAACCGGCGACCGTTTCGAGTGAAAGCAAACGGTCCACCGGCAAAACCCAGGCGACTCCCCATACCCCCGTAACTCAGGTAAAGATCAATGACAGAGCAAACCGTCACCCGCTTTTCCCAGCTGGATTTACAGCCGGCTATTCTCAAGGCTTTGGAGGAGGTGGGTTATGAGACCCCATCCCCCATTCAGGCCGAGACCATTCCTTATTTATTAGCCGGCCGGGACGTCCTGGGCCAGGCCCAAACCGGAACCGGTAAGACGGCCGCCTTTGCTCTGCCCTTTTTATCACGTATAGAGCTGAATCAGACCCAGCCGCAGGTGCTGGTGCTCGCGCCGACCCGTGAGCTGGCCATCCAGGTAGCCGAGGCCTTCCAGAAGTATGCCGCCCATATGTCCGGTTTCCATGTCCTGCCCATCTACGGCGGTCAGGAGTATGGCGGTCAGATTCGCGCCCTCAAACGTGGCGTGCATGTGGTGGTCGGCACCCCGGGCCGTGTTATGGATCACATGCGTAAGGGCACCCTGGATCTGAGCAAACTCAAAGGCCTGGTACTGGATGAGGCCGATGAGATGTTGCGCATGGGTTTTATCGATGACGTGGAGTGGATTCTGGAGCAGACCCCGTCCAATCGCCAGATCGCACTGTTTTCCGCCACCATGCCGTCGGCGGTCAAACGCATTGCCACATCGCACCTCAACGATCCGCAGGAAGTGACCATCAGGGTCAAGACCGCCACCGCCGACACTATTCGCCAGCGTTATTGGCCGGTCAGCGGCCTGCACAAACTGGATGCCCTGACACGTATCCTCGAGGCAGAGAGCTTCGATGCCATGATCATCTTCGTGCGCACCAAGCAGGCGACGGTGGAGCTGGCCGAGAAACTGGCGGCACGCGGTTATTCCGCCGCCGCCCTTAACGGCGATGTCCAGCAGAAACAACGCGAACGTACCGTGGAACATTTGAAATCAGGCAAGCTGGACATCCTGGTGGCCACCGATGTGGCGGCGCGCGGGCTGGACGTGGAGCGTATCTCGCACGTCTTCAATTACGACATCCCCTACGACACCGAGGCCTACGTCCATCGCATTGGCCGCACCGGTCGCGCAGGGCGCAAGGGTGATGCTATTTTGTTTGTCGCGCCGCGTGAGAAGCGCATGTTGTCATCGATCGAGCGTGCCACGCGCCAGAAGATCGAACTGATGCAGTTGCCCAGCACGGAAGACATCAACGACAAGCGCATCGCCAATTTCAAACAGCGCATTACCGATACTTTAGCGTCCGCCGATATCGGCATGTTCCATCAATTGTTGGAACAGTACCAACAGGAACACAACATCCCGGCCCTGGAGATTGCCGCCGCCCTCGCCTGTCAGATGCAAGGTGATAATCCCTTTTTGTTACAGAACCGTCCGGAAAGATCTGCACAGGCATTTGAAGAACGCCCGAGCCGTAATCGCGAACGTAGTGACCGTGGTGAAAGAGGCGAGCGCGGTGAAAGAAGTGAACGTGAGCCAAGAAGGGGCAGGGACTCCGTGCGTGCAGATTTGCCGATGGAAGAGGGTATGCTGCGCTACCGCGTTGAAGTCGGTCATAACGACAAGGTCAAGCCGGGCAACATCGTCGGCGCCATTGCCAATGAGGCCGGTCTCGATAGTCAGTACATCGGACGTATCGAAATCTTTGACGACTATTCGTTGGTAGATCTGCCTGACGGTATGCCCAAGGAAATCTTCCGTTCGCTGAAAAAGGTTTGGGTGGCGGGTAAGATGCTCAATATCTCCCAATACGAGGCGGGTGGAAAAGCACCGAAGCCTGCGCGCAAATTCAAGGAGGATCAAGGTACCAGACCCTCTATGGATAAACCTAGAGATAAGGGCAGGGACAAAAATAAAGGTAAGCCGAAAGGTACCAAGCCCGGCAAGCCTGCTAAGCCGACCAAGCCCGTCAAGTCGCGCAAAGAGTAGCCTTTTTTTAGCTCAAACGGTTGTTTGTCCGGCGCCATCTGCACACGGCAGAGGCGCCGGACGATCTACTACTGCGTGGCTATCTGCCTGCCTTCCGGCATACCGACTACCAGTAAGGCCGTCAGTTTGCCTTTTTGATTATCCAATCGTACCAGGGTGCATTGTTTCTTACGGCACCAGGTTTTTACATCCTCCGCAAATCCGCTATCGGTGGCGCTGATCTCTATCATGTCGCCGTTGCGGACATTACGCAGGGCCTGAGAAAGTTTCATGATAGGCCCGGGGCAATTCATGCCACAGGCATCAATACGCAACAGATTGTCGGGTATCCTGGGCGTTTTTTCAGTTGTTTTTTTCACCGCCGGCAGCTCAAGCGGTTTCACGGTTTGCGGTTTCTGTTCGTTGGTCACTGCATTGAACAGGCGCAACCCGCCGCTGAGGTTGGCGATATAGCTGTAGCCATGCTGGCTGAGAATCCGGCTGGCAAAATAGCCTTTTTTACCCTGAGCACAATAGACGAAAAGCTTTTTGTCTTTGGGTATTTCCGGCAGTCGGGTGCGCAGCTCGGTCAACGGGATATTGATCGAATGTTCCAGATGAGATAGTTCATACTCCTCAGCCGTTCGCACATCGATGAGCAGGCTGTTTTGCAGGTCGATATCCGGCAATTCATGCCAGTGCAGGGCGCGGTGATTCTTTTCCAATTGATTTACCGCGACCATGCCGGCGACATTGACTGGGTCTTTGGCGGAGGAAAAGGGGGGTGCATAGCTCAGTTCCAGTTCTGCCAGATCATAGATCGTGTTACCGGTGTTGATAATCGTAGCGATGACATCGATGCGTTTGTCGACGCCGGTATTGCCGGCGATTTGTGCGCCCAGTACTTTGCCGTTGTCACGGGTGTAGAGTAGTTTGATCAACAAGGGTTGGGCGTCGGGATAGAAACCGGCATGCGATGTGGCATCGATGTAAGTCTTGAGGTAAGGGATGCCCGCTGCGCGCAACTTCTTCTCACTGCTACCCGTCAGGGCCAGTGTCTGATTAAAAATTTTGGTTATTGCACTGGTCTGTACGGGATTAAAACGGCGACGACGACCGACCATGTGTTCCGCAACTACACGCGCCTGTTTTTGTGCCAGACCTGCCAGCGGCATGAGCATGGGTTGATGGCTGAAGCGATCGACCACCTCGACGGCATCACCCAGGGCGTAGATATCGGGATCGTTGGTCTGCATGAATTCATTGGTTTTGATGCCGCCAATCGGGCCCACGGTAATGCCGCATTGTCTGGCCAGTCGGGTATCAGGCTTTATGCCAGCCGCCAAGACAATCAAATCGCTCTCCAGGGTGAGGCCGCTGTCGAGCAGTACGCGTCTGTCATCGATTTCAACAACGCGTTGCCGCAGGTAAAGATCGACACCATGGTTACGTAACTGCTGATGGGAAAGCACAGCCATTTCGTAGTCCCACAGGTTCATCAGTTGTGCCCCGGCTTCGATAATGTTCACCTGCATGCCGACAGTGCGCAGATTCTCCGCCATCTCCACACCGATAAAACCACCGCCGACGATGGTCGCGCTGCGGGACTGATTTTCGGTGATGTATGTTTTTAGTGCATCGGTATCTTCCGCGTTGCGTACGCTGAATAGACGCTTGCACTGTTCGATGCCTTTGATGGGCGGTGTTACAGCGGAACCGCCGGGGGCGAGAACCAGTTTGTCGTATTGATGGGTGTGACTTTGGCCGCTTTTCAAATCGCGTACCTGCAGGGTCTTGGCTGCCCGGTCAATGGTCTCGACCTGTACGTTACAGTTCAGACTGACACCGAGAATATTCTCAAAATCCTCTGTGTCGACAACATTGAGCCGTGTCCGGTCGGTGATGACCTCGCCCAGATAATAGGGAATGCCACAGGTGGCAAAGGAGGCGGTGTGGCTGCGTTCGAACAGGCTGATCTGTGCATGTTCGTCCAGTCTGCGCAAACGCGCGGCGACACCGGCCCCGCCGGCAGACGCTCCAACGATAACAATCTTCAATCCATTTTCCCCTGATCTATAAGAGCGTATTTGTGGGTGATACGCTATTCAACTTACTAGTTTTATTATATTTTCTAATTATTGAGTAAATATTCTCAAATAGATTGATGTTACACAAGCCGACATTTGTAGGTAATACGCGATGGGGTTCGCAAGTCGGCATAAGCAATGGATTGCGGTCTGTAGTTGTCGCCGATCAAAAGATAGTGTGAATAGGCCCTAGGGCTGGGTGGACTGCGTTGCCTGTAGTGATGCATGAGTGTCAATGGCAGCAGGCTCATCTTTGACATGAAACAAGGTGTAGATCACTGGCACCAGCAACAGACTGACCAGCATGGAGAAGGCCAGCCCCCAGACAATGGTTACCGCCAGAGGTTGCAACATCTCCGCCCCTTCGCCAATGCCCAAGGCCAGGGGGAGCATGCCGACCACCGTGGTCAGCGTGGTCATGAGGATGGGACGCAGGCGCAGGCGAGCCGCCTCGATAATGGCGGCGCGTTTGGCCATACCCCGCACGCGGGCGATTTCGATGTATTCCACCAGGACGATGGCATTGTTGACCACGATACCAGCGAGCATGATCATGCCCAGCCAGATGGGCATGGAGATATCCAGACCTGTGAAGGTGATACCGGCGGCCACGCCGATGGCAGCGAAGGGGACGCTGATGATGATGACGAAAGGATTGCGCAGGGATTCATATTGTACCGCCATCACCACGAAGACCAGAAACAAGGCCAGTGACAACAGGATGCCGGATAGTTGTTGTCCCTCCTGCAAGGTCTTGCCGGCACCGCCCTCGTAGACGGTGTAGCCGTCGGGCAACTCGAAATCGGCGAGTATTTTGTTGATCTCCTTGAGAACACCACCCAGGGTTGCACCTTCGTTCAATGAGGCGCTGACTTCGACGATGCGCATTTGGTTGTCACGCTTTATGGTGGCGGGCGCTGCGGCCAGATTGAGCGATGCGATATTGCCCAGGTAGACCGGCGGTTGGTCGCCGCGTGCCGGGAATAACAGTATTGATTCCAGATCGGCGGGATTGGATGTCTCGCTGCGCGGCAGGCGCAGGCGTACGTCATAGGAGCGATCGCCGTCGATGAAGTCGGTAACTATGATCCCTTCCAGGGCGATACGCATGGCGCGACTGACATCCTCTATATCCAGGCCCAATGCAGTGGCGCGCTCGCGGTCGATATCGATGGAGAGTTCAAAGTGTTCCTCTTCCGATGAGTAGGCGATGTTGCGCAGTCCCTTTATGACGCCGAGTTTGCCGGCCAGTTCTTCACCCAGTCTTTCCAATGCACTCTGTTCCGGGCCTTGCACACGCAGGCTGATGTCATCATCGCCGCGGCTGGTGCGTATGCCGCGTATGCCGGGTTGATACATGCGGGTTTTCACACCGGCGAGTTTCAATTTGCCGATGGCCTTTTGCATATTCTTGATCCAGTCGCCACTGCTGACATCGCGCTTTGACAACGGGATAAGCTGGATATTAAACGAGGTGCGGTTGGCGATTTCCCGTTGACTACGCCCAAAGATGAAACCGCCCGCCAGGGTGAATACCGATTCCACCTCCGGTTGTTTTAAAAACAGCTCTTCGACGATACGCGCCTGTTTGTCCATCTCCTCCAGGGTGATGCCCGGATCGGCGGTCAGGTTGACGTTGATCTGACCGTTATCGAGGGTGGGTAAAAAGACCTCTTTGTCGGTGAAAAAGACCGGTGTGCTGATAAACAGCAAGCCGATAAACACTACCGGCAACAGCAGGGGGTGATCCAGCACCCAATCGACAATGCGCGCGTAATGGTTTTGCAGTTTTTCCAGTACGGAATCGACACGCAGGCGGAAGGGGCTCAGGTCAGTGGTGCGCACCATGGCTGCCAGGGCCGGTACCAGGGTCAGTGCGATCACCATGGAGGCGACGATGGCGGCGGATATGGTGAAGATCAACTCACGGAACAGCAGTCCGGTCAGTCCGCCGATGAATAAAAACGGCAGAATGGCCGCCAGGTTGGTGGAGGTGGAGGCGACGATGGCGCTATTAACCTCGGCAGCGGCGTTGGCGGCGGCATCCTCGCCTTCGTTGTGGCGCTGATGACGATAGATGTTCTCCAGCATGACGATGGTATTGTCCACCAGCATACCTACCCCAAGGGCCAATCCCCCCAGGGTCATGACATTAAGGGTCAGGCCACCCATGCCCATGAGGACGAAGGTGACCATGATGGCGATGGGGATGGCGCTGCCGATGATCAGGGTGCGGCGCAGGTTACCCAAAAACAGATAGACCACCGCCATGGCCAACAACGCGCCGCTGACGGCAGCCAGGGTGGAGTTGTTGAGGGACTGGCGCACGTAGATCGACTGATCTGAGACCAGGGAGACGGCCACATCCTCCGGTAATAAACCCTGTTGTTTCAGCCATTGGAATCGCTCCTTGACCACATCGACCACAGCGACGGTGTTGGCGGTAGGTTGTTTCTGGATGGAGAGCTTGATGCCGGGCACGCCGTTAGAACGCACCCGAACCCGTTCATCCTCGTGGGTGTCGATGACCGTGGCCAGTTCATAAAGATAGACGCTGTCGCCGTTGCCCAGACGAATGGGCAAATTGGCAATCTGTTCCACGTCGGTAAAGCGGCCGCTGATTCGCCCCGACAACTCCTGGCGGGTCATCTGTAAGCGCCCGGTCGGGTCCTCGCGATTCCCGCGCTGCAAGGCGTCGATCAGGTCTTGTATGGCCAGGCCCAGACCGGCCAGGCGCTGTTGGTCGGGCAGAATGTGTATCTCCCGTTGCAGGCCGCCGCCCACCTCCGCCGCCGCCACGCCGGGCAGGTTGAGGAACCACTTGCGCAAGACATCATCCACCCAGGAGCGCAGCTCCACGCCGTCCAGCAGACGGGAGCTGACCACGAATTCCATGACCGGAATCTGCGACGGATCGCGTTTATAGATTGTCGGTGGGTCGATGGAGTCGGGTAGAAAACGCTTGGCCCGGTCCAGGCGGGTACTGGCATCGCGCAGGGCGACATCGATGTCCTTACCGTAGGCAAAAGAGAGATCGACACTGCTCTGTCCCAGCGTGGTCTCCGATTGTACGCTGATGGCATCCTCAGTGATGGCCAGCTGTTCTTCCAGTTGGCGGGTAATGCGGTCTTCCATCACGGAGGCCGGTACACCGGGATCGTTGATACGTATTCTGACCTCTGGGTAGATCAGGTGGGGCAACAGATCGATGGCCAATTTACCCAGTGAGAACAAACCGAGTACGACGACCGACAGCGCGATCATGGTGACGCCCACCGGATGGCGTATGGACCAGGCAGCCAGGCCGCCGCCATGTTGTGTAATTTGTTTAAGCCCCAGTTTCATCTTATGGCGCCAGTTTTACATCGGTTTTCTTTTTCTCGGCATTGACCACGCTCACCTGAGTGCCCGGTTTGAGGTCGAGAAATCCCTTGATGACCACTAGTTGCCCGGCCTTGACGCCGTCGATCACCTCGACCTCTTCACCCAGGCGCAGGCCGCTGACTACCGGTGTGCGTTCCACCTTGTCGCCTTCACCGATGGCGTAGACGTATTCGCCGACGGTGTCGCGGCGCAAGGCCTTGAAGGGCATCACCACCCGCTGCAAAGCCTGGGTCTGCAACTGCACGCGGCACAACTGACCGGGCCGCGCGCCCTCCGGTACCGGGGTCAGCTCCACCTCGATGGTGCCGCGCCGGGTAATCGGGTCCAGGTTGGGGTGTATGCGGTGGATGCGCCCGGCAAAGTTTTGCTGGCCCAGGGCGTCGATGGTGACATTGACCGGGTCGCCCAGCTTGACGTAGGGCAGCAACAGCTCGGAAACCGTGACCTCGGTGATCAGTGATGACGGATCGGATACCGTCAGCAGGTGGGTATAGCGCACGGCGATATTGCCGGGCTCGCTCAGGCGTTGGGCAATCTTGCCATCGATGGGTGAACGGATGTTGGCATAACCAACGCGTGTGGCGAGCAGACGTTCATCGGCGGCGGCAACCTCAAAGGCGGTCTGGGCGCGGGTCAGCTCATCTTCGGATATCAGCTTTTGGCCATTCAAGCCCTTTTTACGTTTATAGTCCTGCTCAGCCTGGACGCGCGTGGCCTTGGCGCGGGCCAGTTGCGCCTGGAGTAACTGATCGTCGAGACGGGCCAGCAGATCGCCCTTTTTTACGCTATCGCCCTCGAAAAAGGCCATCTCGGTGATGCGCCCCTCCTCCTGGGTGTAGATCTTGACCTCGTTGCGGGCACGCAGGGTGCCGGTGCGCACGCGCACAATGCCCTGATCGGAAAAATAGACCTTGGCAGTCTCCACCAGGTGGGGCTCTTTTTCCCGTTTGCCCTTGCCGGCATCCTTTTCACCACAGGTGCTGAGTGCCAGCATGCTGGCACCTGCCAGTAAAAGGATGAGAACACCGAGGGTCTTTTTCTTCATGTTTTCGCTACACCTGTTACCGCAAAGACTGGCTGCCAGTTATACGCCGGAAGTTTGCACTCTGGCAATGGCTATCATAATTGCTTTGAGTGTTTCGCGTGGAAGTTTTTATCCGCCCGGTCTATTCGACGCACGCGGTCGTCTGGACTATTCTTTTAGCATTTCCCGTGAGATTGCTGCGGCTGTTGTCGCGGGCTTTTGCCGTTTTGGAAGAGGGAGCAACATGCGTCTATTACGTCTGTTAAAACAGGACCTATTCAAAGAGGCGGGTTCCTGGGTGGAGAAGGGGATCATCGACCGAGAGCAGGCGCGGCGCATCTGCGCTCTGTATGGTATCGATTTCGACAATAACGAGCAGCACAGTATGGGCTACTACGTGCTGGTCGCGCTGGGTTATCTCTTTGTCGGTTTGGCCGTGATCACTCTGCTCAGTCGTAACTGGGACGAGATTCCGCGCGCACTGCGTATGGTTGGTGTGATCGCCTTGACCTTGGGTGTCAACCTGCGGGCACTGCAACTCTATGCCCGCGGCCAGGAACGCGCCGGCGTCGGCCTGTTTTTCCTCGGCGGTCTGCTCTATGGCGCCGCCATCATGTTGATTGCACAGATCTATCATCTGGGCGAACATTTTCCTGACGGTATTCTTTGGTGGGCGCTGGGTATAGCGCCCATAGCCCTGTTGACGGGCAGCGCATTGATCGGTTTGCTGGCCATGGGTTTGGCGGTCATCTGGTTCTTCGTCGAGACCGGCCTTGGTTTCTATCCGCTAATGTTCCCTTTGTTCCTGCTCATGGCGGGTTGGATGTTGTGGCGGGGAGAGCGCAGCTATCTGTTGCTCTTCGTGTTGATGCTGGGTTTTGGTTTGTGGGCGGAGTATACCCTGAGCTGGTATCTCAATCGCGGTTACCGCTTCGATATCGAACCGGAAAACTGGGTATTGGCCGCCAGCCTGTTTTTATTATTTCACCCGCTAGCCTTGAGGCTGGCACGCAGTAGCCAACCCCACTGGCAGGACTACGGCGCGCTGCTGTCGTTGTGGACCTTGCGCTTTACCATATTTATCCTGGTTATCCTGAGTTTCGACACCATCTGGCGGGGACTGATACAGCAGGAATGGCGTACTGGACTGTGTTTGACCATGTCGGTCGGTGCGACGATCCTGGGGGCCTTGTTGGTGATGAAGGACCGGCGTGCATTGATCTTCACGCTGGCTGTCGGCGCCTCGTTCAACGCCCTCTTGATTGCCGTCATCCTGGTAGATGACCCACGCTACGATATCGTTTTTCAGATTATGGACAACCTGGCACTGATCGCACTGGGTATCTGGCTGATCCGGCGCGGGGTCAATGAAGGTATCAGTCACTACTTTTATCTCGGGGTGGCGAGTCTATTATTTACCGGCCTGGTGCGCTACATCGATTTGATCGGTGATTATGTCGGCGCCACCGTGTTGTTCGCGGTGTTCGCCGTCATTATGTTATCGGCAGCGCGTTATTGGCGCGGGCAAAAGGAGGGGCGCGCATGAACAAGCGACACATCATCATCGGTTTGTCTGCCGCCATCGCCTTTCAAGGTGTCGTGCTGGCCACGGAGTATATCAACAGTGTGACACCGCTGATGTTCGGTAAGGAGTATCGCATCAAGACCCGGCCGCTGGATCCGCGCAGCCTGTTCCGCGGCAACTATGCCCGCCTCAGTTACGACACCTCGCAGATGAAACTCTATAGCGAGATTAAAGAGAAAAACCTGCGCAGGGATGATGTGGTCTATGTACAGTTGAATCCGCTGGAAGAGGGGTTGCATCAACTGGGTACCATCACTTTGGAGCCACCAGCGGGCGTGCCTTTTATCCGGGGTCGCGTCGCCAATCGCTGGTTTGGCCATGGTTCCTACGATGTCAAATTCGGCATCGAGGCCTACTTCGCCCCCAAAGAGAAGGCCTTGGAACTGGAGCGCGAGGTGCGGCGCGGCGCGATCGCTGTGGTTATGATCAGCAGCAGCGGCAAGGCGGCATTGAAAGAGGTCGAGGTTCAACCCAAAGAGTAACACGTAGGGTGGGCATGTTATTTATGCCCACCTTTAGCGGTATACAGAAGTATTGTTACTTAATTTGAAATTCACGCGAACGCCCTAGTATTAGCCCGTAGGGTGAAATAAGCGAAGCGCATTGCACCGCATGTATTGGTGTGACAACAAACTACTGACAAGGACGCATACGCCATACAAGGTTCAATCTGCCCCCATGATTGTTAAATGTGTCGGATTGGCCGTTGTCAACTTTCCTTCAGTTGGTGAAACAGGGTGTGTATCCTTTAACCTGGGTGGAAGATGGAGGGGAAGGTTGTTTCGGGAATGATGATTTACATACGGTGCAATGCGCTTCGCTTATTGCACCCTTGTATT
>DKAX01000008.1 GCA_002450975.1 Proteobacteria bacterium UBA6915 | reverse complement strand
GGGCTGCCCGATCCCGATCGTGCATTGCGACAGCTGCGGAGACGTGCCGGTGCCGGCTGACCAGTTGCCGGTGGTGTTGCCCGAGGACGTGGTACCCGATGGTGCCGGTTCTCCACTGACGCGTATGCCCGAGTTCTACCAGACTACCTGTCCACAGTGTGGCAAACCGGCGCGCCGCGAGACCGACACCATGGACACCTTTGTTGAGTCCTCCTGGTATTATGCCCGTTACGCCTCGGTGGATTTCAAGGGCGGTATGGTCGATGAGCGCGCCAAATACTGGTTGCCTATCGATCAATACATCGGTGGAATCGAACACGCCATTCTGCATCTGTTGTACGCGCGCTTTTTCCACAAGCTGATGCGCGATGAAGGCCTGGTCAATGGTGATGAACCCTTCGCCCGCCTGTTGACCCAGGGGATGGTGCTGGCCGAGACCTTTTTCCGCATCAACGACAAGGGCGGCAAGGAGTACTTCTTCCCCCACGAGGTGGAGCTTGAGCGCGATGACAAGGGGCGTACCCTCAGTGCCAAGCTCAAGGCCGACGGCCAGCCAGTCACCGTCGGCGGTATCGAAACCATGTCCAAGTCCAAGAACAACGGTGTCGATCCGCAGGAACTGGTGGACAAATTCGGCGCCGATACCGCACGCCTGTTCATGATGTTCGCGGCACCTCCGGAGCAGTCCCTGGAATGGTCCGATGCCGGTGTCGACGGCGCCTTCCGCTTTTTGAAGCGTTTGTGGAAGAAGGTGTTCGACCATGTGCAAGGTGGCGCTGTGCAAAAGGGCCTGGACATTGGTGTATTGACTGACGATCAGAAACGTCTGCGTCGCCAGGTGCACGAGTCCATCGTCAAGGTCAGTGACGACCTGGGACGGCGCTTCACCTTTAACACCGCCATCGCAGCCGCGATGGAGTTGATCAACGCCTTGTATCGCTTCGATGATCAAAGTGAGCAAGGGCGCGCACTCATGCAGGAGGCGCTGGAGGCGGTGGTGTTGATGCTTTCTCCCATCGTGCCGCATATCTGTCACGAGATGTGGCAGTCACTGGCGGCCTTGCGCGCCGGTGAGACGCATGCGGTGGTGGATATGCCCTGGCCGCAGGTGGATGAGTCCGCTTTGGTGAAAGATGAATTGGAATTGGTAATTCAGGTCAACGGCAAGCTGCGCGGCAAGCTGAGCGTGCCAGCAGATATGGACAAGGCGCAGATTGAAAAACTGGCGGTTGCCCACGAGGGGGTGTTGCGCCAGCTGGAGGGGAAGTCCATCAAACGCGTCATCGTCGTACCTGGGAAGCTGGTCAATGTGGTGGTCGGTTAGTCTGCGCCAGTTCACCGCAGGTTTGCTATTGACGATGTTGTTGGCAACATCGCTGAGTGGCTGTGGTTATCGTCTGCGCGGTTCGGTGGTGTTGCCCGATGCCATCAAGTACACATACATCGACAGCATTGATCGTTACGGCGCCTTTGAAATCCAACTGGCCGATACCTTGCGCGCCAATGGCGCCACGGTAGCAGATGAGCGCGACGATCAGGTGTCTCTGTTCAGTATCGCCAGCGTCGAGTTTAAACAACGTGAACTCAGCGCTGATGTGCAGAAATCGACCAAAGAGCTGGAGCTGCGTTTTGTGGTCAATTTTTCCGTCAGCGATAATCTGGGTACAAAATTACTGGCCAGTCAGTCGGTCACGATCTTGCGCGTGTTGACCATCGATGAGGCTGCCGTATTTGCCAGCGCTGCCGAGGTGCGCATTATGGAAGAGGAGATGCGGCGCGAGGCCGTGCAACAGATACTTCGTCGATTACATGCGCGGCGCAGAGGATAGTCGATGCGTCTCAAGCCATTCGAATTAAGCCAGCACCTGTCGTCGCCGCTCAAGCCGATTTACTGGGTCAGCGGCGATGAGCCCTTGCAACTGGGCGAGGCCTGCGACGCTATCCGCGCTGCTGCGCGTAACCAGGAGTACGGTGTACGCGAGATTTATCACGTGGACCGTGACTTTCAGTGGCAGCAGCTGACAGCTGCCGCGCAAAGTCTTTCCCTGTTCAGTGAGCGCCGCTTGCTGGAGCTGCGCCTCAATGGCGCCAAGCTGGACGATGCCGGCCGCTCCGCACTGGTGGAATATGCCAGTCGACCGCCCGAAGATACTGTGTTACTGATTAGCGGCGCCAAACTTGAGGCCAGCGTCAGCAAGGCCAAGTGGTTTAATGAAGTCATGAACCAGGCGGTGTTGATCCAGGTGTGGCCGGTGGAGCATGGTGAGTTGCCTGCCTGGATCGGGCGTCGTCTGCAACAAAAGGGGTTTCAGGCTACGGCGGAGGTTGCCCGTTTTCTGGCGGAACGGGTCGAGGGCAATCTGCTTGCCGCCGTCCAGGAGATCGAAAAATTGTTTTTGCTGACCGGTGGTGGCAGGTTGGATATGGAATCGGTGGTGGCCGCCGTTTCCGATAGCGCCCGTTATGATGTTTTCGTCCTGGCCGATGCCTGCCTGGCTGGTAATGGCGCTCGCGTGGCGCGTATCGTCACCGGCCTGGAGGAGGAGGGTGTGGCACCCACCCTGGTACTTTGGTCTCTGGCCAAGGATGCGCGCACAGCGGCCCTGTTGGCCTTTGCTCAATCCCAGGGCCAGGCGTTGGAGGCCTTGTTCCCCCGTATGGGGGTTTGGGATAAGCGTAAGCCGTTGTTTCACAAGGCCCTGGGTCGTTTTCGAGCCGAACGTTGGCAGGATTTACTGCGTTTGTGCACCCGGGTCGACAAGGTGATTAAGGGACAGGCACCAGGTAATCCCTGGCAGGAGTTGTTACAATTGGCTCTGCGCATGGCAGGGGTCAAGGCCCCCAGCCCACCCCGTACTCTGCCACTGTGAGCGATGCATTGGCTGGTTCTTTTTCTTATATATATGTTTTGAATGTAGGCCGACCGGCCGATAGTTAAGGTAGATCATGATGGATATCCAAGCCTATATGACCAAGGTCGGGCAGCAGGCCCGACAAGCATCCTATGCCCTGGGTGGTGCCGAGACCCGGATCAAGGATGGCGCCCTGTTGGCCATCGCCGATTTGATCCTGCAACGTCAGGCCGAGCTGTTGGCCGCCAACCAAAAAGATTTGCAGGCCGGTGAGGCCAATGGCCTGGATGCCGCCCTACTGGACCGCTTGGCCCTCAATCCCGAACGTGTCGCCGCCATGGCCGATGGCCTGCGCCAAGTGGCCGCTCTGCCCGATCCCGTCGGTGAGATCAGTGACCTGAAATACCGTCCTTCCGGCATCCAGGTGGGTAAGATGCGCGTGCCCCTGGGTGTGGTGGGCATCATCTACGAATCCCGTCCCAACGTGACCGCCGATGCCGCCGCCCTGTGTCTGAAATCGGGTAATGCCGCTATCTTGCGCGGCGGCAGTGAGGCGCAACACTCCAATCAGGCCATTGCTGCCTGTGTACGTGACGGCCTGGCCCAGGTCGGTCTGCCCGCCGAGGCGGTGCAGGTACTGGAAACCACCGATCGCGCCGCGGTTGGTCTGCTGGTGGCCATGCCGGCCTATGTGGACGTCATCGTGCCGCGCGGTGGCAAAGGCTTGATCGAGCGTATCAGTGCCGAGGCGCGCGTACCGGTGATCAAACACCTGCATGGCATTTGCCACACCTACATCGACGACCATGCCGATCTGGCCAAAGCCATCAAGGTGGCCTTTAATGCCAAGACCCAACGCTATGGCACTTGTAACACCATGGAAACCTTGTTGGTGGCCCAGGGTATTGCCCAGCAGATACTGCCCGAACTGGGCAAGATGTATCTGGACAAGGGAGTGGAACTGCGCGGCTGTGCCCAGACCCGCGATATCCTGCCCGGCATTACGGCAGCAACCGAGGAGGATTGGGATACGGAATACCTGGCGCCTATTCTTTCAGTGCGCGTGGTCAGTGATCTGACCCAGGCCATCGACCATATTCGTCGCCACGGCTCCGGCCATACCGAGGCCATAATTACCGAAGATTATGGCCGTGCCCGGCGCTTTCTGCGCGAGGTGGATTCCAGTTCCGTGATGGTCAATGCCTCCACCCGTTTTGCCGATNNGCTGACCTCGCAGAAGTTCATCGTCCTGGGTGACGGACATATCCGACAATAGGTGACGTTATAGGCAGGTTTCCTACATGATAGGTGTATTCGGCGGTACCTTCGATCCGGTACACTTCGGTCACCTGCGCTGTGCGCTGGAATTGTTGGAATCTTTGGCCTTGGTTGAGATGCGTCTCATCCCATGTCGCCAGCCTCCTCACCGTCCACAACCGCAGGCTACTGCGGAGCAGCGTCTTGCCATGCTAGAGCTGGCGACGAGCGGTCAACCGGGTTTTGTCGTCGACCGGCGCGAGTTGGATCGTCCCGGTCCCTCCTATATGGTCGATACCCTGACCTCTTTGCGCGAGGAGTTTCCCCGATCGCCCCTGTGTCTGATCATTGGTACCGATGCCTTGTTGGCATTTGACCGTTGGCATCGCTGGCAGGAGATTGGTGAACTGGCCCATCTGGTGGTGATCTACCGGCCGGGTTGGCGGGGTCAGGAAGATTTGGGGCGTGCCGGACGCGAGTTGCAGCAGTGGTTGTCGGGGCGGTTGGTAACCGACCTGGCCGTCCTGCGTTCGGCCCCGGCGGGCAAGGTGCTGTTTCAGTCGGTGACGCAGTTGGCCATCTCCGCCACCGACATCCGTATGCGTACTAAATCGGGCAGGAGTGTGCGCTATCTGTTGCCGGAGGCGGTGCGGGAGTATATTGAATCATCACAGATTTATCGTAGTGTTTAACAGGAATGGAAATGGTTCTAGAGCAATTGAAAAAAGTAGTGATCACGGCCTTGGAGGACATGAAGGCCAAGGATATTCGCGTACTGGACGTGCGCGGCAAGACCAGTATTACCGATATCATGGTAATAGCCAGTGGTACCTCGGACCGCCATGTGCGTTCCCTGGCCAACGAAGTGGTGGTCAAAGCCAAAGAGGCCGGTGCCATGCCGTTGGGTGTGGAGGGTGAGCGCGAGGGCCAATGGGTGCTGGTGGATCTGGTGGATATCGTTGTACACATCATGCTACCCAGTGTGCGCGACTTCTACCACATTGAAAAACTGTGGAGCGTGGACGAGCCCAATGCAGCGTCCGTGGTCTTGGGTATGCCGGAGGGGAAACCGGCCACGAAATCGAAATAGGCGGGCGAATAGCCAATCATGCAGATTCACCTGATCGCCGTTGGCAACCGAATGCCCGATTGGGTGGAGGATGGTTTCGAGGAGTATCGCAAGCGCCTGACCCAGGAGTGCAGTCTGGTACTGAAAGAGGTGGCGCCGGGCAGGCGTGGCAAGGGTGCCGATGTCGAACGCATATTGCGTGACGAGGGGGAGCGCACTCTGGCGGCCATACCCAAGGGGGCGCATGTGGTTACTCTGGAGGTGACCGGACGCGCCTGGGATACCCCGCAGCTGTCGCAACGGCTGGATGCCTGGTTACACGGCGGTCAGGACGTGGCCTTGCTGGTGGGCGGTCCGGAAGGGCTGGCACCGCAATGTCTGCAGGCCGCGCGTGAGCGCTGGTCCCTGTCTCCCCTGACCCTGCCTCATCCACTGGTGCGCATCGTCATTGCCGAGCAGTTGTATCGGGCATGGACGCTGCTGCGCGGTCACCCCTATCACCGAGCCTGAAACCTTGTGTTAGTCTGATTCCATGTCCGATTTTATCTACTTGGCGTCATCTTCACCCCGGCGGCGCGAGCTGTTGCAGCAGGTGGGCATTGCCTATCGGCTGATGGTACCGGAGGTGGACGAGTCCGTATTGCCCGGCGAGCTGCCGGCCGACTATGTAACCCGGCTGGCGCAGGCCAAGGCGAGCGCCGGGTGGCGCATGACCGCAGGCGATGCGCCGGCACTGGGCGCTGATACAGCGGTTGTGATCGACGGCTTTATCCTGGGTAAACCGCGCGATGGTGAGGACGCCCTGGCCATGTTACAAAGACTCAATGGTCGCGAACACGAAGTCTTTTCGGCGGTGGCTGTGTGCCATAACGGGCGCGCGGAACAGACCCTGTCGGTCAGTAGGGTGCGTTTTACCCAGGTGGATGAGATTTTATTGCATGCCTATGTTTCCAGCGGGGAACCCTTGGATAAGGCCGGTGCCTACGCCATACAGGGGCGCGGCGCGGCCTTTATCGAAAATCTGAACGGCAGCTACAGCGGCGTCATGGGACTGCCTTTGTTTGAAACCTTGCAATTGCTGGCCAGGTTTGGTGTGACCGGATTCTGAAGAGTATCTGCTTTGTTACCACCGGACTATTCTATAATGAAGTCCCTGCTGAATTGATCAAAGCCTAACTAAAGAATAACGATGAGCGAAGAGATCCTGATTAATGTGACCCCGCGCGAGACGCGGGTGGCGCTGCTTGAAAACGGTGTGTTGCAGGAGTTGTATATCGAGCGCACCAGCCGACGTGGCCTGGTCGGTAATATTTATAAGGGTAAGGTGTCGCGTATCCTGCCGGGTATGCAGGCGGCCTTTATCGATATCGGTCTGGATCGAACCGCCTTTCTGCATGCCTCGGATATTTTTGACGGTAACGGTCATTTGGAGCGCAACGGCGAGGAGCGCAAGACCGCCGCAGACTTCAAGCCTATCGATCAGTTATTGCACGAGGGTCAGGAGTTGCTGGTGCAGGTCATCAAGGATCCGCTGGGTACCAAGGGGGCGCGTCTGACCACCCACCTCTCGGTAGCCGCCCGCTTTATGGTCTACATGCCCCACCTGGTCCATGTCGGTATCTCGCAAAAAGTGGAGGATGTACAGGAGCGGCAGCGCCTGAAGGATTTGACCCAGTCCCTGGCGGAGGCCTTTGATGGTGGCGGTTATATCGTACGTACAGCCGCCGAAGGGGCCAGTGAGCAGGCCCTGGAGGCGGACATCCGCTTTTTACACAAGATGTGGGGCGCCATCAGCGAGCGCGCAGCCAGTGTCAAGGCCGGTACGCTGGTACACGAGGACTTGCCGCAGGTTATGCGCACCATGCGCGATATGGTCGATACCGAGGTGGAAAAGGTACGTATCGATTCACGCGAGACTTACCAGAAGGTGTCGAAGTTTGCCCAAAAATTTATCCCTGAGATTGCTGAGAGGATCGAATACTATCCCGGTGAACGGCCGATATTCGATCTGTACGGCGTCGAGGATGAGATTCAAAAGGCCCTGGACCGCAAGGTTCAGCTGAAATCGGGCGGCTATCTGATCATCGATCAAACCGAGGCCATGACCACTATCGATGTGAATACCGGCGCCTTCGTTGGTCATCGTAACCTGGAAGAGACCATCTTCAAGACCAATCTGGAGGCGGCGCAGGCTATCGTGCGTCAGCTGCGACTACGCAATCTGGGCGGTATCATAATTATTGATTTCATCGATATGGCCGATCCTGAGCACCGACGGCAAGTACTGCGTGCCCTGGAAAAGAGCCTGGAGAAGGATCACGCCAAGAGCAATATCACGGAAGTGTCGTCATTGGGGCTGGTGGAGATGACGCGTAAGCGCACGCGTGAAAGCCTGGGGCATATTCTGTGCGAGACCTGTCCGACCTGCAGTGGTCGTGGAGCCATCAAGACCGCCGAGACGGTCTGCTATGAAATCTTTCGCGAATTGATACGGGAGTCACGTCAGTATGACGCCCAGCAGTTTTTGGTTTTGGCGTCACAGGAGGTGGTCGATGTCATGCTGGATGAAGAGTCGACAAGCGTGGCTGAGCTGGAAAGTTTTATCGGTAAACCAATCAAGTTTCAGATTGAAAGTCTCTATACCCAGGAACAGTTTGATGTGGTACTGATGTGATGATGTGGTCATGAACACAGTCGTCAAAATTCTGCGCAGCCTGTTTTACTCATTGTGGTATCTGTTCGCCATCGTCGTGGTGTTGGCGGCGGTAGCCTTGAGTGTGGCGCGTATGTTTCTGCCGGCCGCCGGGCAGTATCAGGATCAGATCGAGGCGCAGGTTGGTGCCGCCCTGGGGCAACCGGTGACCATCGGAACGCTGGACCTGCAGTGGCGCGGCTTGGGCCCCAGCGTCATTCTCTATGATGTGCGCTTCCTGGATCAGGAACGCAAGCGTACACAAATTCACCTGCCGCAGATTCGCTTGGGTATCGATCTGGTACGTTCTTTGGCCAAGGGGCAGCCCATGGTCAGTCAACTGGTCCTGTCCGGGCTGGACCTCTCCGTTGAGCGCGACCAAGAGGGGCGCTTCAATGTCAGGGGATTTACTGTTTCTGACAGTGCCGATCAACAGAATCAGTCCGGTGCCGTAATCGCCTGGTTGGAACAGCAGAGTAGCATTGCCATTGAGCAGAGCCGCATCGCCTGGCGTGATACTGGGCAGAAGCAGGACATGATTTTTGAACAGGTGAATCTGAGCCTGCGCAACAAGGGTGAGCGGCATCTCATGGATGGCTCCTTCCACATGCCGCGCACCATGGGTGATGAGGTCTCATTCGCCCTGGATGTCAATGGCGATCTGGCTGCATTGCCGACCTGGGAAGGGCGTGGTTATTTTGCCGGAGGCAACCTGAAAATCAACCAGTGGCTGCCGGAGCTCACCTGGCGTGGCGTGACCCTCAGCGGTGGTGCCATAAATACCCGACTATGGTGGGCCTTCAAGCAAGGGGCTTTACTGCATTTGGAAGGCGAACTGGGTGTATTCGATCTGGTCGCCAACAATAAAGGACAGCCACGGCGGCGCCCATTGCGCTATGACCTGGCCACAGCAAGATTTCGCTGGTTGCGCGCTGAGCAGGAGTGGAGCCTGGAAGTGCGTGATTTCGCCCTGCACGGCGCAGAGGCACCCTGGAATAACAGCCGGTTGCGTCTGACGGTGAGCGAGAATGCGACAGACAAGGAGCAGAAGCTGTTTGACCTGCGCGCCAGCATGATCGATGTCGATGTCAGCAAGCAATGGTTATTGTTGTCGGATATCTTGGAGAAACAACAGCGCAGCTACCTTGAAAAGATTGATCCTTCAGGTTCCCTGTCGCAGGTGCAGGTGCAGTTTACCGGCAATGCGACACCCCACCTGGTATTTGCCCGCGGCCAGTTCGATCAGGTGACCACCAATGCCGACGGGCGCATACCTGGGGTAGTTGGCCTGAGTGGCAAGATTCTGGTGACGCCGGAAAGCGGTGTTGCCCATATTCGCTCACGCAATCTGGTATTGGATATGCCGCGTGTCTTTCGTTCCAGCACCCGTCTGGATTTTGTGCAGGCAAGTCTTAACTGGTTTCAACTCGATGGGGGATGGCTGGTTTCGGCCCCTGAGGTCTATGCCAAGAACCCCGATGCCGAATTGAACGCCTATGTACGCCTGGAGCTGCAACCGGATCAGGCGCCCTTTCTACATATCAACGGCGAACTGGTGCGGGCTGTTGTGAGCAGTGCCAGCCACTATCTACCGGCGACTATTATGTCACCTACGCTGGTGGAGTGGTTGGATCGCTCGCTGGTCGGCGGTCTGGCGCGTCAGGGCAAGGTATTGTGGCATGGCCGGGTAAACCGGTTTCCCTTCGAGGGTAGTGACGGCCGCTTCGAGGTGGAGGCTGTGCTCAAGGACGCCGAGCTGAATTATATGCAAGACTGGCCCCCGGCCAGCGATATCAACGGGCGTCTTATCTTTTCCGGCGACAACATGTATTTTGTTGCCAGCAATGGCCGGATACTGGACAACAACATTCTGCTGGCCAATATCAATATCATTCACATGCGCCGCAAGCCCTTGTCATTGTCTATCAAGGGGACGGTGACCGGTTCGACCCAGGGTAAACTTGACTATCTGGCCGTAAGCCCGCCATTGGCAACGCGTTTTGGCGCTGCGACGGATGCACTCAGCGCGCAAGGCGACAGCCTGCTGAATCTTGACCTGGCCATTCCGTTGTCCCCCGATGCGGAATTGAAAGTGGGCGGTCGGGTGAAGCTGACCAATAACAGTCTGCAAGTCCAGCGTTTAGGCACGATTGCCGATCAGATCAACGGTGTTTTTGATTTCGGTTCTAGTGGCGCCAGTGGTCAGGATCTGGTGGCGCAGCTCTATAATCAGCCGGTGCGCGTACAGATCGCCAGTGAAGAGGGCGAGACCACTATCACGGGACAGGGGCACTTCGATCCCGCCTATCTGGCGCAGCGTTACTGGCCTGCACTTGCGGATTACCTGCAAGGGGTTACACCCATGTCCTTTGCGCTGAATCTGCCAGCTGCTGGCGGCGGTGCTGCACGCCTGATCTTGCAGGCAGAAATGCAGGGTTTTGAGTCACTGTTACCACCACCCGTGAATCATGCGCCGGACAGTCACGGATTGATTTACGCCTCGTTACCTTTACCTCTGCAAGGGGAGGAGCCACTGCGAATCCAATTCGGCGGCCAATGGGCGCTGAATCTCAATTTCGAGCCAGGTGACCAGGGACTGGAGATTCGACGCGCCTATCTTGGTCTGGATCCGGGATTGGTGGATAGTGGTGAGGGTGAGGGCGTCAACCTGGAGGGGCATCTGTCGCGTCTCTATTTAGGTGAATGGCGTCAGGTGTTGGGCTTGTCGGCGAGTACGGACTCGACCCAGCGTTTTGGTATTGCCTGGGCCAACAGGCTGGGAAATTTCAATCTCGCGGTCAAAGATCTCGAGTTGTTTGGTCTGCACTACGGTGATGTCACAGTCCTGGGCAAGGCCCGAGAGGATGACTGGCATGCGGTGGTGTCGGCGCAGGAGGCGTTGGGTAGTGTTGCCTTGCCTTATGATGTTGCGGAAAGCCCTATCGCACTCGATTTCGAGCGCTTCTCCTTTGCCGCCGATGGCGGCGTGGAAACGGGCAAGACCAACCTGGGCAATCCCGCGCAGTTTCCTGCGATTCAGGCCAGCATACGCAAATTTCAATTCAATGGCCGCAATCTGGGTCGATTGATGGTGGTCACCGACAAACAGCCAGACGGGATTGCCATCAAGCGCATGGAGGTGGAGACCAAATCGACCTATATCGATGCCTCCGGGGTATGGATACAACAGGATGAGGCGCACTCGTCCGATTTTAGAATACGTGTGGTGACACAGGATCTTGCGCGTACCCTGAATGAACTCGGTTATATCGTTGCCTTGGATGGCGGTGATGGTGTCATCAATGTCAATGCCAGTTGGCCAGGTAGTCCGACCGATTTCAATCTCGAATTGTTGCAGGGCAAAATTGGTTTCGACCTGGAGGATGGTCGGCTGATGGATATCGAACCGGGCGCCGGCCGTGTGTTTGGTCTGTTCAGTTTCCAGGCGCTGCCCCGGCGATTGCTTGGGGATTTTTCCGATGTCTTTGCCAGTGGCTTCGCCTTCGATTCAATCAAGGGCGATTTTAAAATCAAAGACGGTGATGCCCAGACTAAAAACCTCTATTTGGAAGGACCCGCTGCGCGCATCTTGATGAAGGGGCGCATCGGTTTGGTGCAAAGGGACTATGACCAGGAGGTGATCGTTATTCCTCATTTGACCGACAGCATACCGATTCTGGGGTGGTTGGCATTTACACCGCAGGTGGCGGCGGTGATTGCTATTACGCAACGTGCGCTCAAGAATCAATTGGATAAACTGGGTGCCAGCCGCTATACCATTACCGGCAGTTGGGATAATCCTGTTATTAAGTCTGTTGATTAATGTTTATCGATCCGATATATGTATATGACAAATTTTTGTCAGTATTGTCTTCCATGAATCGTGTTGTTATCTCCGGTGTTGTCCTGCTCCTGGTTGCGTTTTCTGTCCAGGGTGGCGAGACGTTGACCTTGTCACAGTGGCAGCAGGCCAACGATGCCCGTGCAGTCGCCCAATTGATGCCTTTGAAACGAGTTATGGCTGACGTGCTAGCTGGCGAGGATCGTGCACTGCGTTTGCGATATCCGGATACGGCTGCTGGACGGCAATGGCTGCAGGAGCTGACGGTGTGGTTGGTCTCCCTGGGGGTGTCATCGGACCGGATTCAGTCGGAGACCGATTTTAGTGCCCTGAAACAGGGGGCGGTGTTGATTGATGTGGTAGGAGAATAGTTATGGAAGTAGCGGCCATACAGATGGCATCGGGCCCCAATGTGCAGGCCAATTTGATCGAGGCGGAGCGCTGGATCACGCAGGCGGCTGCCGACGGCGCGCGTCTGGTGGTGTTGCCGGAGAACTTCGCCATCATGGGCATGAAGGAACAGGACAAGGTGGCCAAGCGCGAGACTGATGGCAAGGGGCCTATCCAGGACTTTTTGGCTGACCAGGCCGCCAAGAACGACATCTGGTTGGTGGGGGGGACGATTCCCCTGGCCTGCGACTCACCCAATAAGATCCGCGCAGCCTGTCTGGTCTACAACGACCAGGGCAAACGCGTCGCCCGTTACGACAAGGTGCATCTCTTTGATGTGCAGGTGCCGGGTACCGCCGAGACCTATAACGAATCCGAGACTATCGAGGCAGGTGATCAGGTGGTCGTGGTCGACACCCCGGTGGGTAAGCTGGGTCTGGCCATTTGTTACGACCTGCGCTTCCCGGAGTTTTTCCGGCAGATGCTGGACAAGGATGTGCAGGTAATCGCCCTGCCATCGGCCTTTACCGCCAACACTGGTCGTGCCCATTGGGAGACCCTGGTGCGCGCCCGCGCCATAGAGAATCTGAGTTATGTCATCGCCGCCGCCCAGGGTGGTTATCACGTTAACGGGCGTGAAACCCATGGTGACAGCATGATCGTCGACCCTTGGGGCAAGGTGTTGGATCGTCTGCCGCGTGGTTCCGGTTATGTCCAGGCCCCCGTGGACATTGCCAATCTAAAGAAGGTTCGGGTCAACTTCCCGGTACTGGAGCACCGCAAGGTGACGTGTAAAAACGCATGAGTGATTCTTTAACCATCGCCCGACAGTTGTTGTTGTCCCCGGGCGGGTTGGGTGACAATGACCTTGCCGCCGTTTTGGCTCAGGCCATGGGCCCCGGTATCGACAGCGCCGACCTCTTTTTTCAGGTCAGCCGTCATGAAGGCTGGATGTTGGAAGATGGCCTGGTCAAGGAGAGCAGCCACAATATCGAACGTGGTGTGGGTGTGCGTGCCATATCCGGCGAAAAGACCGGCTTTGCCTATTCCGATCAGATCATCCTGCCTGCCTTGAGTGAGGCGGCACATAGCGCACGCGCCATAGCCCGCGCCGGCCAGCAGGGCCGGGTTCAGGCCTGGAGCGCTGCGCATACCGGGCAACTCTATCTGCCGCTCGATCCCCTGGAGACGCTCACCGCACAAGAGAAGGTCGATTTTCTCCATCAATTGGATGCCGAGGCGCGTCGCCAGGATCCGCGTGTCACACAGGTGATTGCCAGCCTGTCCGGTGTCCACGAAGTGATTTTGATCGCCGCTAGTGATGGCACTCTGGCCGCCGATGTGCGTCCGCTGGTGCGCGTCAATGTCAGTGTGGTGGTCGAGCAGGGTGACCGCCGGGAACAAGGCTCCGCCGGCGGCGGTGGACGCGTCGACTATGGCCAGTTCGTCAATGGTGACCGTGGCCTCTCCTTTGCCCGCGAGGCGGTGCGCCAGGCCCTGGTCAATCTGGAGGCTGTGGATGCACCGGCCGGCAGTATGCCAGTTGTTCTGGGCCCCGGTTGGCCAGGTGTGTTGTTGCATGAGGCCGTGGGCCATGGCCTGGAAGGTGATTTCAATCGCAAGGGTAGTTCCGCCTTTTCCGGCAAGGTCGGCCAGCGTGTAGCCTCGAAATATTGCACCGTGGTCGATGACGGCACCCACCCCGATCGGCGCGGCTCCCTGAATATCGATGATGAAGGTACGCCCAGTCAGCATACGGTGTTGATCGAAAACGGGATTCTCAAAGGTTATATGCAGGATAAACATAACGCCGGTCTGATGGGCAAGCGCTCCACCGGCAACGGCCGGCGCGAATCCTACGCCTACCCAACCCTGCCGCGCATGACAAACACCTATATGTTACCCGGCGAATTTGACCCGCAGGAGATCATCGCGTCCGTGGATAAAGGTCTGTACGCGGTGAATTTTGGCGGCGGCCAGGTCGACATCACTTCGGGCAAGTTTGTCTTCTCCGCCAGCGAGGCCTATCTGATAGAAAAGGGCAAGGTGACGCGCCCGGTCAAGGGGGCCACCCTGATCGGTAATGGTCCCGATGTCATGACCCGCGTCAGTCGGGTCGGCAATGATTTAAAACTGGATGAGGGCGTGGGCACCTGCGGCAAGGAGGGTCAGAGTGTACCGGTGGGTGTAGGCCAACCGACCCTGTTGATCGACAATCTTACCGTCGGTGGCACCAACACCTGACAGGGTTTCACCCCTGTTGCGTCAGTAATTCGCGTAGATAGCGAAACAGTGCACGCGCCGCCTTGGGTGGTTTGTTTTCGTGTTGCTCTTTGACGGCGTTACGTATGTATTGGCGCAATTGATGGCGATCGGCCTGCGGTGCCTGTAATACCAGCTCCTCCAGGGCGTTGTCGCCGTCGCTGATCAAACGGTCGCGCCATTGTTCTATCTGGTGGTGCAGGGCGCGCGACTCACGGTGCATACCATCCAGCTGTTCCAGCGCGTGTTGGATGGGCTGCAAATCCAGGTTGCGCATCAGCTTGCCGATGTATTGCATCTGCCGGCGCAGGGCGGCATTGTGATTGATATGTTTGTGGTCGTCGATGGCGCGACGCAGTTCATCGGGCAGGGGCAGACCGGCCAATTGTGAGTTGTTGAGTTTGACCAGGCGTAGGCCTAGCTCCTGCGCCGCCTCGGCATCGCGTTTACGCTGAGTTTTACTGATATAGTTGTCGTCGTTTTGGTCGTCGTGCATAGAGTTAGCGCCAGCAGCGTTCAGTGGTTCAATAATCAGAGAGTCGTGTTTAATGCAGAATGAACAAACCAAAGCCGCCTGTAGTTCGGTTGAGTTGGCCCTGGCAGAGGCAAAACAACGGGGGGCCAGTGCGGCCGAGGCGGGAGTGGGGCTTTCATCCGCCCTGTCGGTAACCGTACGTCTGGACGAGGTGGAGACCATCGAGTACCACCGCGATCAGGGGCTCAGCGTAACGGTTTACTATGGACAGCGCAAGGGCTCGGCCAGTACCACCGATTTGAGCGACAAGGCCGTACGTGAGACTGTACAGGCGGCCAGCGATATTGCCCGTTATACGGCGGAAGACACCTACGCCGGTCTGGCAGACAAAGAACTGATGGCCTGGGATTTCCCCGATCTCGATCTGGATCACCCCTGGGATATCGATGCCGACAGGGCGGTGGATCTTGCCCTGGAGTGCGAGCGTGCCGCCCGCGAATTCGACAAGCGCGTGACCAATTCGGAAGGGGCGACGGTGGCGACGCAGCGCAATTTCCGGGTCTATGGCAACTCACACGGATTCATCGGCGCCTATCCTTCCACCAGCCATTCACTGAATTGTTCGGTGATTGCACAAATGGATGAGGCCATGCAGCGCAACTACTGGTACACCCGGGCGCGCATCGCCGAGGAGCTGGATTCGGCGCGCTCGGTCGGTATTATGGCCGCTGAGCGCACCGTGCAGCGTCTGCAGGCGCGCCGTCTGACCACACGTAAGGCGCCCGTGATCTTCGCCGCCGAGGTAGCCGGCGGCCTGATCGGCCATTTTCTGGGAGCGGTCCGCGGCGGCGCCCAGTACCGCAAGACCACCTTTCTGCTCGACTGCATAGGCCAGCAGGTCTTTCCCGAGTTCGTCCATATCGAAGAACAGCCGCGTCTGGTGCGTGGCCTGCACAGCGCCCCCTTCGACAGTGATGGCGTGGCCACCTTCGCCCATGATTTGATTCGCGACGGTGTGGTGCAGAGTTATGTGCTGGATGCCTATGCGGCGCGTCGTCTTAAATTACAGACCACCGGCAATGCCGGTGGTCTGCGCAATCTGCGTGTCAGCTGCGGTGATCAGGATCTGAACGCCTTGTTGAAACAGATGGGCACCGGCCTGCTGGTGACCGAATTGATGGGCCAGGGGGTCAATCGCACCACCGGCGACTATTCGCGCGGCGCCTCCGGTTTTTGGATCGAGGGCGGCGAGATACAATTTCCGGTGGAGGAGATTACCATCGCCGGCAACCTCAAACAAATGTATCGTGAGCTGGTGGCCATCGGCAATGACATCGATTACCGCGGTAACGTGCAAATCGGTTCCGTGCTGCTGGGAGAGATGACCATCGCCGGTGAATAGCGCAGGCGATGAAACCCGCTGCCTCTGACAGGGTATTGAACGATTTGCTGCGCGCCACCTCCCGCAGCTTCTATCTCTCCGTACGTGTGCTGCCCAAGGTGATGCGCGAGCCCGTGGGTATCGCCTACTTGTTGGCACGCAGTGCAGACTCCATAGCGGATTCCCCCAATTTATCCCTCGAACAGCGTCGGCACTGGCTGACACAGTTACATGCGCGTTTTGAAAACCACGCCGATCATGTAGCGGCAGACACTCCTGCAGAGGTTGTCGATCTACCTGCGGCCGATGCTGGTGAGCAAGCATTATTGCGCGCCTGGCCTGTGCTGTGGGGCAGTTTTCTGCGGCTTTCTGCTCAGGATCAACAGGTCGTGGCTCAGGTGGTGGCAACACTGATTACCGGGATGTTATTCGATCAGCGCCAGTTTGCCGGTGGCAGTGCGCTTCAGCCGGTGGCGCTCGCGGATCAGATTCAACTGGAACGCTACACCTATCTGGTTGCCGGCTGTGTCGGCGAGTTTTGGACGCACTTGTTGTATCAGCACATTCCGGCGCTGGCCGACTGGCCTTTGCTGCAACGTCTCGAGCAGGGACGCTCTCTGGGACAAGCGCTGCAATTAACCAATATACTGCGAGATTGGCGCGCCGATCTACGGCTGGGGCGTTGTTATTTTCCGCAATCACTATTGCAGATACACGGTCTAAATGTGGTGAGCTTGCAGCAGGGGGACACTGGTAAGGCGTTTGGCGCATTGCGGGCAGGATTGTCGGATCTGGCCATGGCGTGGTATCGACAGGGATTGCATTATGTGCTGGCAGTTCCACGTCGCAGCCCGCGCCTGCGCCTGGCCGCCCTTTGGCCGATATTGATCGGGGTCGCCACGCTGGACAAAATGCAGCGCAGTGAACATTCTGACAGTCCGGTCAAGGTGACGCGTGGCTGGGTCTACCGCATGTTGCTGGTGTCAACGTGTATTGTCGGCAGTAATGTTTTGCTGTCCCTCTACTACAAATACCTTGAACTCTCCCTGCGAAAGGTCATTAAGCGCCATCAGCCGTAGACCATCGCCAGTACGTTGCCCAACTCATTGAGTTGTTCACTTTGAACCGACATGAAGATGGCGCGCTGAAACTCCTGATCGTGGCCCAGGTAGCGAAATAACAGAGTGATGATACGGATGGCGTGTTCCTGTGCGACTTCGCCTTGATCACCACCCTGCTGGAATTGCTTAATAAAATCGGGATCGCTGTAAAACAGGAATTTCACCAGACTCAGTCTCACGACCATCATTTGCAGGTAATCATAAAGTGTGTGGTAACCACAAAAATGTTCGCGTTCCAGGGTGTTCAGACAAAGGCGCGTGAAGTGCTCTTCGATTTGCTCACCGACCGATTCATCAATGATCTGCTTGTAGACCAGATAGGCACGGTAGAGGTGTTCCGGTGAAAGCAGTTCCATATTTTTGTTGCGCAGTCGCGCCGGGATGTGGGATTCGTAGTGTCGAAAGATCCGTTGTATCAGCTGGCTGAGATTTTCATCGGGACATTTTGCCGCGCGCAGGCGCAGTATGGCCTGGCTGACAACGATCATCAGGGATTTCTGTTCCAGTGTCAGGCTGATTTTATCGATGATACTTTGCTGGAGTTCCGGGAGGCGGATTTCACGTAAGGCTTGTTCCAGCGGACCAGTATCTCTGTGTTGGCTGCTTCGATAGTAAAAAGGTTCAATGCTCTTGGCAAACAGCAGGCAGATTGCCAGGCGCTGGTTAAGACATTGGTGCCGATTGCAAAGTAGCTCGTGCAGCAGCTTCCGGACTTGATCTGCATGGCGTTGATAATAATTGTCGTTCGACTCCGGCGGTGTGTTTTCAATCTGGGACAGCAGCTGCGGCGGTAGTGATTGCCTGTCCAACTCCACCGGCGTGTAGCCAGTTTCAAGGGTCAGGCACAAACGGGTGATCTGCGGACACGAGAGGGCACCGCTGATGTGCAGGCGGTGGCCGTCGTGGTGGA
>DKAX01000222.1 GCA_002450975.1 Proteobacteria bacterium UBA6915 | reverse complement strand
GGTGGTATAGAAGGGTTCGAAGATTCGCTGTAGCACCAATTCATCCATACCGTTACCGTTATCACTGACTTTTATACACGCATAGGCGCCATCGCTCAGGCCGGTCTTTTGGCTGATCTGTTGCCGGCTGACTTCTATAAGAATCCTGCCATTGCGATTATCCATGGCATGATAGGCATTGATGCACAGGTTCATGATGACCTGGTTGAGTTTGCTCGGATCGATCACGACACAGTCTTCATTTGTCAGGTATTTACCCTCCAGCGTGATGTTGGTAGGCAGGGTTGCGCGTAACAATCTTATCGCTTCTTCCACCGCATCGTGTATTACTGTCTGTTGCAAGTCGAGCTTGCTATTGTTTGAGAAAGCCAGGATTTGTTTGACCAGATCCTTGGCACGCAAGCTGGCAGTGTTGATTTGTTGCAGGTTTGTATGTAACTGACTCGACTCAGGTACATCCTGCACACACAGGTCGGTATAGCCCATAATAGCCGTTAGCAGATTGTTGAAGTCATGGGCTACGCCCCCCGCCAGAGTGCCTACCGCCTGTAATTTTTGCGCACGCAGCATCTGCTGTTCCATGGCCTTGCGCTCGGTAATGTCGTGCATAATTAGCACATGTACCGGTTGTTCATTGAAAGAGATATTGCGGATGCAAAGTTCGGCAGGATATTGGGAACCGTCGACACGCAGTCCCAGGGTTTCAAATTTGGAGTCTAGCGGGGAATCGAGGTGTTGTTCGATCCTGGCGTGCTCCGACTCACTGAAGAGGTGCAACAGGGGTTTGTCAATCAGATTGACAACGGGTTGGCCGGCTATCCTGGCCAGCGAATCATTGGCATCGATGATAATGCCGTCGCGATGGATGATGACGCTCTCTGCCGTGGCCTGGGTCAGGCGACGAAAGCGCTCCTCGCTGATACGCAGTTGTTGTTCCGCTTCGACGCGATGTCGTACCTCGCGGGTCAGTTCTTTTACAAGAGTTTCGTTTTCGTGGCGCAGGGTCAGTGAGGTGGTTATGGTTGTGTAGATACTTTTAGCCGAGCCTACCAGGATCAGACCGAAGATGGCGACGGTACCCGCGATGGCATAGTAGCTATCCTGGCCACGGATTGCGAGAGTGATGATCACCGACAGTGAAATGGGGGTGGCGTACAGGGCATAGGCCATGGGTACCAGTGACAGATAGGGCAGGGCGCCAACTGCGATGGAGCCCAGGATAAACAAGACGAACATTTCCATGGGCAGGTTGCCAGCCGGGTAGAGCAACAGCGCGGCCAGACCCCACATCACCCCGCTGCTCATGGCGCCTGCAATAATGAAGTGTTCCCAGCGGCGGGGAGGAAATGCGCTCAAGCCATGGCGTACAAAGTACAAATAGGTGTAGTAGCGCATGCCCAGGCTGGTCGTCAATCCCGCTTGCCACAACAACAAGTGGTGGGGCGGGAATTGCCCCCACAAACCGAGGACTAATATCACGCCGATAACCAGATTGATGATCAATCCGCGGTGCAACTGTTTGAAAAACAATGAGATACGCCCCGCGTGAATGGCGTTTCGGGTGGTCTCGTTTTGTCCTGGGGTGAATTGCATGGTTTAACCCTTTCTTCCAGGAACTGTATCGGGATTGAGGGCTAATTCTTCACCTTTGTCATGTACATCAATAGTTCCCGGGGGATTGGGCCTGCGGGCAGGCGATGTGAAAACGGGCACCATCTTCCAGACGTAGGGCGGTAAGTCGTTCCCCCCAAACGCAACCACTATCCAGGGGATAGACATAGGGGTCACGCAGAGGCGGTAGGGTGGACCAGTGGCCGAAGATGATCTTCTCCTGCGCATGCGGGCGGCCGGGAAACTGGAACCAAGGGAGGCAATGGGCGGGTTGTTGGCCGGGACTCTCCTTGGCGCTGAAATCGAGACGGCCTTCGGCATCGCAATAGCGAATACGGGTCAGGCAGTTGATGGTATAGCGCCAGCGTTCCATGCCTTCGAGTTGCGGTTGCCAACGATCGGGCTGGTTGCCGTACATCCGGGTAAAAAAATCGTGGCAATGATCGTCATTGCGCAGGCGTTGTTCCACTTCAAGGGCACAGGCACGGGCGGTGACCAGATCCCATTGCGGAGATAGGCCGGCGTGTACCAGGGTAAAGCCGCTGGCCGGGTCATGGTGCAGCAGAGGGCGGTGACGTAGCCAGTGCAGTAATTCGTCGACGTCGGGGGCGTTTAAAATGTCGTCCAGCGTGTCGCCGTGGAAGGTCCGCGAGTGGCCGTGGTAGATGGCCAGCAAATGAAGGTCGTGATTGCCCAGGACAGTGATGGCGCGCTCGCCCAGGTCACGCACAAAGCGCAGGGTGCCCAGGTTATCGGGACCGCGATTGACCAGATCGCCGGTCAGCCATAAGGTGTCCCGTCTCCGGTCGAAGCCGACCTGTTTGAGCAGTTGTAGCAACGGCTGAAAACAGCCCTGGATATCGCCAACGGCGTAGGTGGCCACGTCATTCCCCCGGTTTGACCTGCAGCCAGAAGGTGACCGGGCCGTCATTTATGAGTGAGACCTGCATATCGGCACCGAACTGGCCACTGGCAACCGTCGGATGGGTTTCACGGGCCTGGCGCAACAGGTGCTCGAACAGGGCGCGACCCTGTTCCGGTGGCGCTGCCGGCGTGAAACTGGGGCGGTTGCCCTTGCGTGTGTCGGCGGGCAGGGTGAATTGCGGGACCAGTAGCAGACCACCGTGGATATCGGCCACGCTGAGATTCATGCGATCTGCATTGTCTGGAAATACGCGGTAGTTCAACAGGCGTTGCAGCAGCCGGTCGGCCTGGGTCTCGGTGTCGCCTTTTTCCACGCCGATCAAAACCAACAGGCCGCGTGCTATGCGGCCTAATTCTTGTTGATTGACGTGGACTGCGGCCTGGCTGACCCTTTGCAACAATCCAATCATGCCAGGATCTGAGACATGGCGTCGGTAGCCTTGACCAGGGCATCGGTGATGCCCTTCTCCGCTGCGGCATGGCCGGCGTCGGCGATGATCTTGAGTTGCGCCTCGGGCCAGGCCTTGTGCAGGGCATAGGCATTGTCCAATGGGCAGACCACGTCATAGCGACCATGAATGATGTAGCCAGGGATATCCTTCAGGCGGTGGGCATCGCGCAGAATCTGGTTGGGTTCCAGAAAGCTGTCATTGATGAAGTAGTGGCACTCGATGCGCGCCAGACTGAGGGCGACATAGGGATCGGAAAAGTGTTCGCGCACCGATTTGCTTGGCTTTAAGGTGGCGGTGCGCCCTTCCCACTGGGACCAGGCCTTGGCCGCCGACATGCGTTTGATCTCGTCCTTGCCCGTGAGGTATTTGTAGTAGGCCCTGACCATATCAGCACGCTCGCCATTGGGGATGGGGCGCAGATACTCCTCCCACTCATCGGGAAAGATGCGGCTGGCACCCTCCTGATAGAACCAATGGATATCCTCGGGCCGGCAAAGAAAAATGCCGCGCAGGATCAGCCCTAACACCTTGTCCGGATGGGTCTGGGCATAGACCAGGCTGAGGGTGGAACCCCAGGAGCCGCCAAACAGGACCCAGCGCTCGATATTCAGGTGTTCGCGGATGCGCTCCATATCCTGTACCAGGGCCTGGGTGGTATTTCCGCCTAACTCAGCGTGGGGCGCCGAGCGGCCGCAGCCCCGTTGGTCGAACAGGACTATGCGATAGATATCCGGGTCGAAAAAACTGCGGTGATAGGCCTCGCAACCGGAACCGGGGCCGCCGTGGACGAAACAGATGGGTATCCCCTGCGGGTTGCCGCACTCTTCTATATATAAGGTATGGGGTGAATCGACTTTCAGGCTGTGGGTGACATAAGGCTTGATGGGCGGGTAGAGGATACGCATGACTCTGCCTTTGGTTTTACTAATTCAGGGGCCGGTCGAGACAATATAGCACAGCCTCGACCGGCCCACCGAAGGCTTAGTCCTCCACCGGCTTGCCTTGAAAGCCCATGGCAGCGGCCACGCCGGCCAGCAGCAGGCCCAACAGAATCAGCACCGGACCCAGGGCTATGATGCTATAGGCCCAGTATTGGTCGAAGATGACGATAAGATACAACAAGCCCGAATGCAGTAGTGTGCCGGCAATGAAGATCCAGCTGATGGCTTGCTTGAACTTGCGTGATACGGCAATAAAGCACAGGGCAATACCAACCACGATATTAAGCAGTGCCTCCAGATTGCCGTGAGCGTGGGGACCACCCTTGATGGCATTACGCGGCGCCTCACTGTTGTAGACCTTATTCAAGGAGAGCACGCCGTCGGTATTGGCGCGGGCGTGATCCTCGACCTTGATGACGTCGAGATCCTCTTCCCAGTTGGAGTTCTTGAGGTTCTGCAGGCGCCCAACCGTATTCTGCTTTTCGCCTTGCGCTGCCGCGATATCCTCCGATTGCTTCACCATTACCGGCCCCAGGGCGGCGGTGAACACCAGAAAGATAAACCCGAAAACCACATTCTTCTTACCAATCATCTGACTTTCCCCCTCAGGTATTAAACAACAGAGGTCATTGTTAACCAGATTATCGGTGAGTGGCAATGGATGGTGCGGTTTTATCTGTTGATAGGGCGATATAGAAAACAGCGGGAGGTTGTGAAAACCTGCCGCTGTGTGGTGAAACTACTCCTTGCTGCGCGACGCGCTCTTGCGCTCATGTTCCTTGAGGAACTTCTTACGCAGACGAATGGACTTCGGTGTTACCTCGACCAGTTCGTCGTCGTCGATGAACTCCAGCGCCTGTTCCAGGCTAAAGTTGATAGGAGGCGTCAACAGGATGTTTTCATCGGAGCCGGCTGCGCGGATGTTGGTCAACTGCTTGGCCTTGAGAGGATTGACCACCAGGTCGTTGTCGCGCGAGTGGATACCGATGACCATGCCTTCGTAGACCTCGACGCCGGGACCTATGAACAGGCGGCCGCGCTCCTGTAGGTTGAACAGGGCGTAACCCAGCGCCTTGCCGGCGCCGTTGGCTATCAGTACGCCGTTGATGCGCTGACCGTAGTCACCCTTCTTCAGCGGACCATAGTGATCGAAGACGTTATAAATCAGGCCGGTTCCTTGCGTTGCCGTCAGAAACTCGGTACGGAAGCCGATCAAACCACGTGACGGAATGATGTAGTCCAGTCGGACACGGCCCTTACCGTCGGGGATCATGTCCTTCAGTTCACCACCGCGTTGACCCAGCTTCTCCATGACGCCACCCTGATGGTCGGTCTCTACGTCGACGGTCAACTGTTCATAGGGCTCCTGTTTCTCGCCATCGACCTCTTTGATAATGACCTCGGGACGAGAAACGCCCAGTTCATAACCCTCGCGACGCATGTTTTCGATCAGGATGGAGAGGTGCAGTTCACCACGGCCGGAGACACGGAATTTGTCGGTGTCGTCGGTGGCCTCGACGCGCAGGGCAACGTTGTGGATCAATTCATCGTCAAGACGCTCTTTGATCTGACGCGAGGTGACAAACTTGCCTTCTTTACCGGCAAAGGGTGAAGTGTTGACCTGAAAGGTCATGCTCACGGTCGGTTCGTCTACAGTCAGGGGCGGCAGGGCCTCGACCTTGCTGGGGTCGCACAAGGTGTCGGAGATATTGAGCGGCGCGATACCAGTAAAGGCAATGATGTCGCCGGCCTGGGCCTCGGGCACTTCGATACGCTCTAGTCCCAGGAAGCCTAGGATCTGCAACATGCGGCCGTTACGTTTGGCACCGTTGCGGTCGATGATAGTCACCGCGGTATTAGTCTTGACCTTACCGCGAGCTATACGGCCGATACCAATGACGCCCACATAGCTGTTGTAGTCCAGGGAGATGACTTGCATCTGGAATGGACCGCTGGGGTCAACCTGGGGTACGGGTACGTGCTTGATAATGGCCTCGAACAACGGGGTCATGTCACCGCCGCGGGCGTCGGAGTCCAGGTTGGCATAGCCGTTCAGGGCCGAGGCATAGACCACCGGGAAATCCAACTGCTCATTGGTGGCACCCAGGCGATCGAACAAATCAAAGGTCTGGTCCAGTACCCAGTCGGGACGGGCGCCGGGGCGGTCGATCTTGTTGATGAC
>DKAX01000089.1:45619-45855 GCA_002450975.1 Proteobacteria bacterium UBA6915 | reverse complement strand
GGCCAACGTCAGCACCAACGGTTTTAAACGCAGCCGTGCTGTGTTTGAAGATCTGCTCTACCAGAATGTGCGCCAGGTGGGTGCCCTGACCTCGCAGAACACGCAGTTACCTTCCGGTTTGTTGTTGGGTACTGGTGTTAGAACGGTCGCCACCCAGACTATGCACCTGCAAGGCAACTTGCTTCAGACCAGCAGTTCTTTCGATCTGGCGGTACAGGGGCGCGGTTTTTTCCAGA
>DKAX01000089.1:0-45549 GCA_002450975.1 Proteobacteria bacterium UBA6915 | reverse complement strand
CGTCAACGTGGTGGAGGAGATGGTCAACATGATCGAGACCCAGCGTGCCTACGAGATGAATACCAAGGTGATCTCCACTGCAGACCAGATGCTGCAGAATCTGACCAACCAGTTGTAGTGAATGGGGGACGGCAGGGTGAATAAAATAAAGTTGTTCGGTGTGATTGCAGTCGCGTTGCCAATACTGGGCGCATCAGGTTGCGCCGCGCAAAAACCGTATGAACGCGATCCGCAGTATGCCCCGGTACGTCCCATGTCGTCACCACCCAGCCTGGCCAACGATGGTTCCATCTACCAGCCGGGTTTTGCCATGTCACTATTTGCCGGCGGTAATGCGCGCCAGGTGGGCGATATTCTGACGGTGGTGTTGACCGAGAACACCAATGCCAGCAAGAGCGCATCGACCAAGACTAAAAAGGATTCTTCCGTGGATATGGCCGATCCGACCATCTTTGGTCAACAAGCAACCTTCCGCGGGAATTCAGTCCTGAACAATTCGGTAGCGGCTGCCCGTGATTTTGGCGGTGAGGGTAACAGCACGCAGAGCAACCGTCTGAATGGCAGTATCAGCGTTTCGGTGGTGGAGGTGTTGCACAACGGCAATCTGCTCGTGCGTGGTGAGAAGGTGTTGACTCTGAATCAGGGCACTGAATTCGTCAAGTTTTACGGCATGGTGCGACCGGCGGATATCACCTCCGATAACAGCGTGCTGTCCACTAAGGTGGCCGATGCCCAGATCATCTACGGTGGCGAGGGTGCCATTGCCGATTCCAACACCCAGGGCTGGATGTCCCGTATATACAACAGCAAGTGGTGGCCGTTTTGAGGAACACATTTATGGCTAGGCGCATGACAGCTTTTCAATTAGTGGTTTTGGCCGCCACCCTGGTCGGCAGTCTGCCTGTTATGGCGGATCGTCTCAAGGATCTGACCTCAGTAGCAGGGGTGCGCAGCAATCAATTGGTGGGTTATGGTTTGGTGGTGGGGCTGGACGGCACCGGTGACCAGACTACTCAGGCACCGTTTACCGTGCAGAGTATGAAGAGCATGTTGCAACAGTTCGGCATTGTCATCCCGCCCGGACAGAATCTGCAATTGAAAAACGTGGCCGCTGTTTCCTTACACGCGGAACTACCGCCGTTTATCAAACCGGGCCAGACTATCGACGTCACTGTTTCCTCCATCGCCAATGCCAAGAGCCTGCGCGGTGGCACCTTGCTGATGTCACCTCTGAAGGGTGCTGACGGCAATGTCTATGCTGTGGCCCAGGGTAATGTGGTGGTGGGAGGTTTCGGCGCCGAGGGGCGCGATGGTTCCAAGGTGACCGTCAACGTTCCCAGTGCCGGACGTATCCCAAATGGTGCCACTGTAGAGCGTGCAGTGAGCAGCGGATTCGCCAGTGGCAATTCCCTGTTTATGAATTTGAATACACCTGACTTTACTACTGCCTCGCGCATGGTCGATGCGATCAACAATGTCTTTGGTAACGGCACCGCCTATGCCATAGACGCATCGACAATCAAGGTGGCCGCGCCGCAGGATGCCTCTCAGCGTGTCAGCTTTCTCTCCATGGTGGAGAACATAGAAGTTAATCCGGATGAGGCGCCTGCGCGCATAATCATCAATTCGCGAACGGGTACGGTAGTCATCGGCAAACACGTGCGCGTACTGCCGGCCGCCGTCACGCATGGCAATCTGACGGTAACTATTACCGCCAACCCGCAAGTCAGTCAACCTGAGGCGTTGTCGGGCGGGCAGACTGTGGTAGTACCGGGAGATCAGGTGGAGGTCAAGCAGGAAACCAATCGCATGTTCCTGTTTGAACCCGGGGTTTCGCTGGATGAAATTGTGCGTGCAGTCAACGAAGTCGGGGCCGCACCGGGGGACTTGATGGCCATTCTTGAGGCCCTGAAACAGGCCGGTGCCCTGCGCGCCGAGCTGATTGTGATCTAGTCTATGTTGAAGCCCAACGTCAGCGCCGATGTCTATACCGATATGCACGGTCTTGCCCAGTTGCGCGAGAATGCGCGCCAGGACTCCGACGGGTCCATCAAGGCCGTCGCCCAACAGTTCGAGGCGCTGTTTCTGCAAATGGTCATGAAGAACATGCGTTCGGCCAGTATCGGTGATGACCTGTTCGGCAGTTCCGACAGCGAATTTTTTAACTACATGTATGACCAGCAACTGGCCATCAGCCTGTCCAAGCGCAATGCCTTGGGCTTGGCGGATATGTTGGTTGGGCAATTGGCGGGTAAACAGGAAAAGAAGGGGGGCGATGCGGTCTCCGGTCTGCTACAGACTCTGCGTACCGAGCAACTTCGTTCACGGGTAGCTGCGCAGGCCGAAAGCCACTTTCAAGCTGACGCGGCAGATGATTTGGCGCTGTTAAACAGTATGAAACAGTTTATGCCAAATGTGGGAAATACCTTGAACGGGATCAATCACTACGTCGAGGTGTTTAATCAGATCAGACAAGCCTTGCCGGAACAGACTGTGGAAAAGACGCAGCAGGCCGGTTTGGTCGAAGAGACCACCTTCACCACGCCAACCGATTTCGTCGAGACGTTGTGGTCCGATGCCGAGCGCGCGGGACGCAAGCTCGGGGTGGAGCCTGCATTGCTCATCGCGCAGGCGGCTCTGGAGAGCGGTTGGGGTAAACACGTTTTACGCGATGAACAGGGTGGTAACAGTCACAACCTGTTTGGTATCAAGGCCGGTCGGCAGTGGAAAGGTGACAGCTCGCAACATCTGACCCGAGAATACGACAACGGTAAAGCGGTTAGCGAGCAGGCGCGCTTTCGTGTCTATGGCTCCTACAGCGAAAGTTTTGATGACTATGTACGGTTCGTACAGGGTAATCCTCGCTATCTGACAGCGTTACAACAGACCGGTGACGCTGCGGGTTATATTCATGCCCTGCAAAAGGCAGGATATGCCACCGATCCCGCCTATGGCGACAAGGTATTGGCCATATTCCATGGTGATACCTTGAAAAACGCGATGGTATCAGTAGTCGACGGTGGCAATGCAACCCGCAAGGGTTAACAGTGTAAGTGTTCGTTCATCGCGTCGATTCGCTCGGCGCCTGGAGGTGAAAAATGGCAATAGCAGATGGCATGTTAGGCGTAGCTATATCGGGACTACAGGCCAGTCAACGTTCATTGGGTATTGCCGGCCACAATATCTCCAACGCCAATACCGAGGGGTTTAGCCGCCAGCGCGGAGAATTGGTCACTCGGCATCCGCAATATACCGGAGCCGGTTATGTGGGCAAAGGTGTCAAGATCAACACCACCGAGCGTGTCTATGATGATTTTATCACCCAGCAGATCCGCGTGCGTACCGCCGGGTTCAACAAAGAAAATGCCTATCACGATTTTGCCATTCAGGTGGACAACCTGCTGGCTGATCCGCAGTTGAGTATCACGGTGGCGCTGGGTGGTTTCTTCGATGCGCTGCAGGTAGTGGCCGATGATCCCACCCGCATTCCGGCACGCCAGGTTATGATCGTCGAGGGTGAGACCCTGGTGGATCGTTTTCATACCCTGCACGAACGTTTAAGCCAGTTGGATCGCGATATCAATACGCGCATGCGCGGTGTGGTGTCTGATATCAATGCGCTGGCGGAGGCGATTTCCGATATGAACTATCAAATTTCGACACAAGGCAATTCGCGTCAAGAGCCTAACGATCTGCTCGACCAGCGAGATCAGATGATGAAACAACTGTCCGAGTTGGTGGGGGTTACCACGGTGCCCCAGGATGACGGTTCAGTGAATGTCTTTGCCGGCAAAGGACAACCGCTGGTATTGGGGATCAACTCCTATCAGATTACCACTACCACCAACGATTATGACGTCTCCAAACTGGAGATCGCCTATCTGGAGGGTGGGGTGCCCGTCAATATCACCCGTTTTATTACCGGCGGTGAGTTGGGTGGGCTACTCGATTTTCGCACCAATATTCTGGAAGAGACGCAAAATCAGCTAGGTATGACGGCTGTAGCCTTCAGTCAGATCTTCAACACCCAGCATCAAAAGGGTTATACCTTGAATGGCACCTTTCAGCAGGACTATTTCGTTACGCCGCAGGGGGATGCGCAACAGAATGTCAATAATACCAGTGCCGCAGTTCTGGATGTGACCATAACCAATCTGTCACAGTTGACCAATGAGGATTATTATCTCGATTTCGACGGCGCCAACTACAATGTGCGCCGGGTCGCCGATAGTTCTCTAGTGACCTCCGGTGCGGCGCTGCCACTGACTTTTGATGGTGTGACCGTTGACTATGCTGGTGCCAGTCCACCCATGATAGCCGGTGATGCCTTCCTGATTCGGCCGACTCGCTCGGCGTCGAGAGATATCGATACCTTATTCAGTGACCCGCGCCTGATTGCCGCGGCTTCGCCCATACGCACCCTGGAAGATGTCGCCAATACCGGTACCGGCGCCATTTCTCAGGGCAAGGTGGTGACCATCGGTCCGACCATAACCAATCCTTACTATATCAATATAACCAATAATACCGGCGCAACCTTTGACTATGAAATCTTCAATGGACCGCCTGGTGTCACCACCGGTGTCACGGGTACCTTGAATATTCCCTTGGGCGGCACTATAGCCTTTAATGGCTGGGAAGTAGAGTTGACCGGTGATCCCCAGATTGGTGATAACTTTTATATACAGGAAAATGTCGGTGGTTACAGTGATAACCGCAACGCCTTGGATCTCGTGGCATCGCGTGCGCAAAAGGCCTTATATGGCGGCAGTGCCTCGGTGGAGGATGGTTATACTCAGCTGGTGGCCGACATCGGTACCAAGACCCGCCAGGCCGAGATCAATCAGGACGCACAATTGGCGTTACTCAATCAGTCTATCGAAATCCGCGAGAGTATATCCGGTGTCAACCTGGATGAGGAGGCGGCCAATCTGATCCGCTTCCAACAGGCCTATGCCGCCAATGCTCAGGTGATCGCCACTGCCGACAGTATTTTTCAAACCTTATTGCATGCGACCGGGAGGTAAGCCATGAGAGTTTCGACCTGGCAGTTGACCCAATCCTCCATTGATACCTTGCTGGGCGTGGAGAAGATAATGCAGAAGACGCAGAATCAGCTCTCTACCGGTAAGCGTATCCTGACGCCGGCCGACGATCCGGCCGGTTCGGCACAGTCGCTGAGTTTGACCGAGGTCATTGGCACAAATGAACAGTACCAGTTCAATATCATTCAGGCACGCAATCGTCTGACGTTGGAGGAGTCGACCCTGGAGGCGGCGATGAACCAGATCCAGCGCGCACGCGAATTATTAATCACCGCGTTGAACGATCCAGTTGGCACAGCCAACCGTCTGACCATAGCCAAAGAGGTCGAGAATATCCGGGTGGATGTCACCGCCCTGGCTAATACCAAGGATGCCTCCGATGAATATATTTTTGCGGGCCATCAGGGGCTCCAACAACCCTTCGTCACCGGTGGCGGCGGAGTGGTCACCTATGCCGGTGACCAGGGACAACGTTTTCTGCAAGTCTCACCCACTCGTTATATCGAGGCGGGTGACTCCGGCTACGAGACCTTCGTCAATATTCCTGCCTTCGCCGGTGGCAAGCAGGATCTGTTCGCTACTCTCAATACCATAGTCGCCGATTTGCAGGCGGACAATCCTACCGATAATTCGCTAAAGGATCTGGACTACGCCTTGGATAGTCTGATCGAGGTGCGTACCCTGATTGGTACCCGTCAGCGCGTGCTGGATAATCAGGAAACCACCAACGCTGATTATCTGGTTGGTCTGACCGCTGCCCGCTCCAGCATCGAGGACCTGGACTTTGCCGAGGCCATCAGCCGCTTCAATATGCAATCGGTGGGGCTGGAGGCAGCGCAAAAATCCTATGCACGCGTGCAGGGCCTGTCACTCTTCAACTACTTGTAATCTCTTTAGGTTATACAGCTATACCGGGCGGCAGGATCTTGCCGCCCGTGCGTTTGTCTACCCGTCTATACGCCCAAAAAAGGTATATAACTTATTGAAAAATAGTTAAAAAAACCGAATTGGGTACATAATTTGCAAGAACATAGCCCAGATAAGTCCCGGCAGGGTGCCGGGCCTGTGAGGAAATGGCTATGTTTGATGGCAAGACGGTTTTGATCACCGGCGGGACCGGTTCCTTTGGTCAACAGATGACCCGCACACTGATCACCCACTATAAGCCGAAAAAGGTCATCGTCTATTCGCGCGACGAGCTCAAGCAGTACGAGATGCAGCAGGAGGTCGATGGACCGCAGATGCGTTACTTCATTGGTGACGTGCGCGATGTCAATCGTCTGAAGATGGCCATGCGTGAGGTGGACTATGTCATCCATGCTGCCGCACTGAAACATGTACCCATCGCCGAATACAATCCCCTGGAGTGTATCAAGACCAATATCGATGGCGCGCAGAACGTTATCACCGCTGCACTGGAGTGCGGTGTGGAGAAGGTAATCGCCCTGTCCACCGACAAGGCCTGTAATCCCATCAATCTCTACGGTGCCACCAAGCTGGCTTCGGACAAACTATTTATCGCCGCCAATAACCTGGCCGGTGATAAACGCACACGCTTCTCCGTCGTGCGCTATGGCAATGTGGTCGGATCACGCGGCTCGGTGATCCCCTTGTTTAAGAAGCTGGCCGCACAGGGCGTGACCGAACTGCCCATCACTGACGCGCGCATGACCCGCTTCTGGATCACCCTGGAACAGGGCGTCGATTTCGTCATCAAGAGCATGGATCGGATGTATGGCGGCGAGGTGTTCGTGCCCAAGATCCCCAGCATGAATATCATCGATCTGGCAGAGGCCATCGTTCCTGGTTGCAGCAAAAAGGTCGTGGGCATACGCCCCGGTGAGAAACTTCACGAGACCATGATCCCTATCGATGCCGCCCATAACACGCGCGAGTTTGACGATTACTATATGGTCGTGCCCGCCTTCAATTTCTGGAAGGGGCTGAAAAACAGTGAAGAGTACAAGCGCGGCAAACCATGCGCCGACGGCTTCAGCTACCGCAGTGACTCCAACAGCGAGTGGTTATTGAAAGATGATCTGGTCATGATGCTAAAGGAACACGTATGAGCCTGGCGGAGTCATCGTCGGTGACACCTGACTTTCTGCCTTATACCCGACATCATCTAGATGACGAGGATATCGCAGCCGTGCTCAAGGTATTGCAATCCGATTGGTTGACCACCGGACCCATGGTCGAGCAGTTCGAGGAGGCGCTGACCAAAACCTGTGGCAGTCGTCATGTAGCCGCCTTGTCCAGTGGCACTGCCGCCCTGCACGCGGCGATACATGCGCTGGATATCGGGCCAGGTGACGAGGTCATCGTACCCACCATGAGTTTTGCCGCCACTGCCAACTGTGTGCTTTACCAGGGGGCGACGCCGGTGTTTGCCGACGTCTGCGCCGACACCTTGTTGATCGATCCTGAGGATGTAGAAGGCAAAATCACAAAAAAAACAAAAGCCATTATAGCCGTCGATTACGCGGGACATCCATGCGATTACGATACTCTACATCGTATCGCTGCCGCGCATGGCTTGCGTTTGATCGCCGACGCCTGTCACTCGCTCGGTGCCAGTTACAAATACAGGCCGGTGGGCACGCTGGCGGACATGACCGTATTCAGTTTTCACCCGGCCAAACATATCACTACCGGCGAAGGCGGCGCAGTCGCCACCGACGATGAAAATCTGACCAAACGCATTCGCCAGTTTCGCAACCATGGCATGAGCAGCGATCACCACCAGCGCAAGGCAGGCAATGCCTGGCGTTATGAGATCGTCGATCTGGGCTACAACTATCGCCTGACCGATATCCAGTGTGCTTTGGGACTATCCCAGTTGAAGAAGCTTAGCGGTTGGATTTTGAAGCAGCAGACCCTGGCTAACTTATATATAGAAGCGTTGCAAGGACTGCCGGGATTTATACCGTTAGTACGCCAGGGACAGGTCAGACACGCCAACCATCTGTTTGTGGTACGGGTTGACGAACAGATATGCGGCAAGAGTCGTGACCAAGTCTTTCAGGCCCTGCGCGCACTAGGTATCGGTGCCAATGTGCACTATACCCCGATCCACCTGCATCCCCTATATCAACAACGCCTGGATACCGGTACGGGTCTGTGTCCGCGGGCCGAGGCAGCCTATGAGCAAATTCTTTCCCTGCCGTTGCATCCGTTGATGACGGAGGGCGATGTTCGTCGCGTGGTCGATGCCTTGCGCATAATTACGGGAAGGGAGGGAGGATGAATACACCTGCCTTTGTCGCCGAGGTATCCAGCAATCACAATAGACAGTTTGAACGTTGTCGCGAGTTTATCGATGCCAGCGCGCGCATTGGATGTGACGCAGTTAAGTTTCAGCTGTTCAAGATTGATCAACTGTTTGCGCCGGAGATTCTTACCCGCAGCGAAAGGCATCGGGCCCGACGCCAATGGGAACTCCCTGAAGAGTTTATTCCCGACTTATCTGCATACAGCCATGAACGGGGGCTGGCATTTTCCTGTACCCCATTTTACCTGCAAGCGGTGGATCTGCTTGCGGATCATGTCGATTTTTACAAGATTGCCTCGTACGAGTTGCTGTGGAGTGATCTGCTCAGGGCTTGTGCGCAAACCGGTAAGCCGGTGGTGTTATCCACTGGGATGGCGACACTGGCTGAGGTTGAGGGCGCTGTGGAGGTCATGATCAGCGCCGGTTGTCGCGACATTCAGTTGCTGCATTGCGTCTCCGGTTATCCGACGCCGGTGGATCAATGCAATCTGGCTGCGATTCAGACCCTGCGCGAGGCGACCGCTTGTCAGGTCGGCTGGTCCGATCACAGTGTCAGCAGTGCCGTTGTCCAACGTGCGGTACATCGTTGGGGTGCGCACATGGTCGAGTTTCACCTTGACTTGGATGGCCAGGGTGACGAGTTTAAAACCGGTCACTGCTGGTTGCCACAACCGATGATGAATCTGATCGATTCTATACGCGCAGTACAAACAGCTGACGGCGACGGCATCAAACAACCCGCTGCCGCGGAACTGGCTGATCGCGATTGGCGCGCCGACCCCGGCGACGGATTGCGGCCGATGAAGGCGATAAGGGAAAAGGCCATGTCGACTTGCTAAGTGGCGCTTGGTGAAATTGAAACGGTATTTAATTACGGAAACGGTTAAATGAAAGTAAGTGTGCTACTGATTGACTGGTCTGTTCGCGAATCGTTCCACTCCATTCACTATTTGAACAATCAAAAAGGTGTGGAGCGGGGCGACTATGAATTGATCTGGGTCGAGTATTTTACCCGCCGCATGCCCGAACTCGAGCAGGCACGAAAGGACGGTAGTCTGGATCACTATCTGGTGTTGGGAAATACCACGCCCTACTATCACAAGCATGTGGCCTGGAATGAAGGCTTCCTGGCCAGCAGCGGCGAGGTTGTGGTGTTGTGCGACAGCGATGCCATGTTTACCGAAAATTTTATCAGCAGCATCATCGATCACTTCAGCAAAAACAGCAATACCTTTTTGCACCTGGATGAGATTCGCAACAATAACAAGTCGCTGTGGCCGTTCAGCTACCCGGCATGGGAGGAGATTATGCACATGCCTGGGCTGACCTTGTGGGATGAAGGTCACCATTGCACCATCGGTTTGTCACCAAAAAGCGCCGACAAGAGCTACCTGGAAAAATTGAATATATTGAACTATGGAGCCTGTTTTTGTACCAAGCGTGAAGACTATCTGAGGTTCGGTGGCCTGGATGAGCATGAGACCTATATCGGCTACATCTGCGGTCCCTACGATCTGACTTTTCGTATGCGAAACGGTGGATTGCGAGAGGCCTGGCATCCGACGGAATTTTTGCTGCACACCTATCACCCCTGGACCTCTCCCGAGGTGGATTTGTACGGGCCCCATATTCACCACAATTCCACCACCTGCCTGAAACATCGCATCGACGGTACAACCATGCCACTCGATGAGAATGAAAAAATCAGACAAAAACGGTTGCAGCACTTTGCAAGACCGACGCCAGCAGGAAAACCGGTGTTGTCGGTTGGTGTGTTGTCCTCAAACGCTGCCCAGGCACGATTGCTGGTGGAATCGTTGGAGAGATCAACTGACAAATCGGTGGAAGTTCTTTTCCTGGCACCGAAGGATGAACTTGGTGCCGGTTTCAAGGTTGTCGATTTGGAAGTGAAAAAGGGCAATCGTGCTGTATTGCATGCCCTGGCGGCTGTGGCGCAGGCCAATCACGTTCTGCTGGTGTCCGCGGGTTCGATTTTTCGCGAGGCTGCATTGGACAAGGTGTTTAGCAACGCTGCTTACGCCGGGGATGGAAATTTTCCTCTGGGGGTGATTACCACCCGCAACAAGGGACTAGTCTGGTACCAACGTCAGCAGGAAGAGGGGGGCAAAGACGCTTTTCTCAATGTCGTTTATGCGAAGAACAGACTTGATGAGCAGGCAACTGCTGTTACACCGCAGCAGCCGTCCAGAGCTACTGCCGCGGATTTTTCCGGAATTCATCTGGAAGTCTGGCAGGAACCGGATTTGAAGTGGCAACAGGATTTTAGCGATCTTTTGCAGAAGGTGTTGCGTTACGAATATAAGCTGAATCATACCAAGATAAATTCGTCTGAGTTAACAGAGGCGGAATTGGTTCTGCAACAAGTAGTCAATCTGGAAAACACAAAGCCAGGTAGTTTTACCTCTTTTTGGCTGGATACGCGCTATAACCTGATTGATTTGTATCGTTTTGTGAAAGGGTTTCAGGTTCAGGGAAAACATGCACAGGCAATCAGCGGGCTGGAAATGTTCGCACGCTGCGTGCCGATCTTGCACCGGGAAAGGAAGCGCCTGTTCGATCGGTATGCCTTTCCGATCAATACACAGGATATTCTGAAGTATATCGGTTACTTCATCGGCGTCTCTTGTTTTCATCTTGGTTGTTATAACCTCTTTGGTGGCGACAAGGAACAGGCCAGAGCCAGGTTCGAGGAGTGCCTGCACTGGGTGCCTGATCACCGTCTTGCGGCGGACCTGTTGGCCGACATGGGTCAGGCCAGTCAGGAGTTGAAACTGGTGCATGGCTTTGCCTGAGCGCGAGATAAAAGGAATACGGCGATGAAGAGTCTTGATGAATTGACAGGTACAGCGACCAAAACGGTGGATGTGTTGTTTATCAATCCGGGTCATACCGCATCTGTTTACCAGGGGCTGGCCAACGATTTGTCCGCCCTGGAGCCGCCAACACTCGCCGCGTTGTTTGCAACCTATTTACGCCAAGGTGGTGCCAGTGTCGACATCGTCGATGCGCCGGTATTCGGCATGGGGCCCGATGAAGTGGCCGAACTGGTCGCCGGTCACTACCGTCCCAAATTAATCGTGCTGGCGGTATATGGATTTCAACCCTCGGCGTCGACGCAGAATATGACATCGGCCGGCATGATCTGCCGGCTGGTCAAGGAGCGTATGCCCGCGTGTCCCATTCTTTTGACTGGCACCCATCCTGCGGCATTACCGGAACAGACCCTGCGCGAGGAGAGTGTCGACTATGTCTGTGGACAGGAGGGGCCGCAGACCATTGCCGGGGTATTACAACTTCTCAAGGGGGAAACCCAGGTAGAACAAATCCCCGATCTCTGGTATCGAAAGGGCGACGACATCGCCTTTACCTTCAAGGGTGATCTGCTGAAGAATCTGGATGAGGAGATGCCCATGCCGGCCTGGGACCTGCTGCCCATGGAGCGCTATCGTGCCCACAACTGGCACTGCTTCGATCACATCAACGAACGCTCTCCCTATGCCTCTATCTACACCACCCTGGGCTGTCCCTACAAGTGTTCCTTTTGCTGCATCAATGCACCTTTCGGCAAGCCTTCCTACCGCATGTGGTCGCCGCAGGCGATCATCAAACAGATCGATGTCCTGGTCAACGATTACGGCGTCAAGAATATCAAGATCTGCGATGAGATGTTTGTACTCAACGCCAATCACGTGCTGGGCATTTGTGACCTGATTATCGAGCGGGGCTATGACCTGAATATCTGGGCCTATGCCCGTGTCGATACTGTTAAGGACGAGTATTTGCAGAAACTCAAACAGGCCGGCATACGCTGGCTGGCCCTGGGGATTGAATCGGGCAGCAAGCATGTGCGCGACGGCGTGGAGAAGGGGCGCTTCGGCACGGACAAGATCATAGAAACAGTACGCAAGATTCAGCAGGCGGGCATCTATGTCATCGGCAACTATATCTTCGGCCTGCCCGACGACACGCTCGAGTCCATGCAGGACACACTCGATCTGGCTCTGGAGGCGCGTTGCGAGTTTGGCAATTTCTACAGCGCCATGGCCTACCCGGGATCAAAACTCTATAACAGCGCGCAGGAAAACGGCTGGGCCTTGCCCGAGACCTGGCTGGGCTATTCACAACACAGCTACGACTGTCTGCCGCTGCGCACGGAGGCGTTGAGCGCGGCCGAAGTGTTGCGTTTTCGCGACCAAGCCTTTTTAAAATATTTTCAGGATGCGGACTACTTAGGTTATGTGGAAAAGGTCTTTGGCAGTGAGGTGGTGACGCACCTCAAGGCCATGACCCAGGTCCCTCTCAAGAGGAGGATTTATTCATGATTATCAGCAAGACGCCTTTTCGACTCTCGTTTTTCGGCGGCGGTTCCGACTATCCGGCCTGGTTCGGCAAACATGATGGTGCGGTGTTGTCGACCAGTATCGACAAGTACTGCTATATCTCCTGTCGCTACCTGCCACCGTTCTTCGATCACAAGTTTCGCATCGTCTATTCCAATATTGAGAACGTGGTTCAGATCCCTGATATCAAACATCCGGCGGTACGCGCCGTACTCAACTATATGCACTGTGCCAAGGGGCTGGAGATCCACCACGACGGTGACCTGCCGGCGCGCTCGGGGTTAGGGTCTAGCTCCAGTTTTACCGTTGGTCTGTTACACGCCTTGTATGCACTGGTTGGCAAGTATATCTCCAAGCACGAATTGGCGACGCTGGCCATTCACATCGAGCAAAACGTCATCAAGGAGCAGGTAGGTTCACAGGACCAGATCGCTGCGGCCTATGGCGGTTTGAACAAGATTAAGTTTTATCGCAACGGCGAATTCGATGTCGAGCCGGTGATCGTGCCCAATAATCGCAAGTACGAATTACAGAACAATCTGATGCTGTTCTTCACGGGATTACAGCGCAATGCCCCGGAGATTGCCAAGTCCAAGGTGGCCAATATGGACAACAAGGAGAAGGAGATCTCCGCCATGGTCTCCATGGTCGACGAGGCCATTCATATCATCAGCAATCCAGGCAAGTCCCTGCACGAGTTTGGCGAGCTGATGGATATGGCCTGGCGTTACAAGCGCGAGCTGTCCGACAAGATCACCAATGAATATATCGACGAACTTTATGATAAGGCCAAGGGCGCCGGTGCCATCGGCGGCAAGATCACCGGCGCTGGCGGTGGCGGNNGCGGATTTATGCTGTTTTATGTCCCGCGTGAAAATCAGGACAACGTGCGCGAGGCCTTAAAGGATCTGATCCATGTGCCATTTCGCTTCGAGGATGGCGGCGCCAAGATTGTCCTTTATCAACCCAATGGCCTGACCTGAGGGAGGCGTGAACATGGTCAAGTATTCTCCGAATCGGATCAGAGAGTTCAGTTATCCCGTGGATATCTCGCAGCGCAATCCCGAACAGTTGCGCGAACTCTATTTCAATATGCTCAGGATAAGGCGTATCGAAGAGGCGATCGAGTCCCGGTATCACGAAGATGAAATGAAGTCGCCCATTCATCTGGTCATCGGCCAGGAAGCCGCCTCGGTCGGCGTATGCGCCCTGTTGGCAAAAGAGGACAAGATCTTTTGCGGTCACCGTACCCACGGTGTCTATCTCGCCAAGGGAGGCGACCTGAAGGCGATGTTGTCGGAACTCTATTGTCGGATCGACGGCTGTGTGGGATCGCGCGGCGGCTCCATGCACCTGATGGACAAGTCGGTCGGTATGGAGGGATCTTCCGCCATAGTCGCCGGCATCGTACCTATTGCCGCCGGTTTTGCCTGGCGCAATCGCCTACGCGCCATTGATAGACCGATAACTGTATTTTTAGGTGATGCGGCTACCGAGGAGGGGGTGTTTTGGGAGACCCTTAACTTCGCTACGTTAAAAAAGCTACCCATCATCTTTGTCTGCGAAAACAACTATTACTCGGTGTGCACGCCACAAGACGAACGGCAGGCCGGTTCGCCTATTCATGAAAGGGTAGCCGGTTTTGGCATTAACAGTCAGGTAGTGGATGGCACCAATGTGTTACTGGTGATGGATGCCATGGACAAGGCCAAGCAGTGCGTGGCGCAAAGTAAAGGGCCGGCCTTTCTGGAGATACAAGCCTATCGTTGGCGAGGCCATGGCGGCGCCGGTGATGATAGCGCCTCGGGTTATCGCGATGTGCAGGAGGTCAAGGATTGGCAGGAACACTGTCCTATCGAGAAGTTACAGGCATTGTTGGTAGGGCAAGGGTTGCTGGATGAGCAGCAACGTCAGGCATTCGAGCAACGTATCGACGAGGAGATCGAGGCGGCCTTTACCCATGCGCAAAACGCACCGGTGCCGCAGCGGGAAGATCTGGAGAGATTTGTCTATGCGTAGTATTGCAGGAGAAGCGTATGCCCTGGGCTGAGGCACTGATTGAATCCAAGACCGAGGCGGTGGAGATCGCCGATGGTCAACGCGTGCTCGCATACAGCGACGCGCTGAAAGAGGCGCTGGATCAGGCACTGGAGCTGGATGCCAATGTGGTGGTGCTGGGCCAGGGAGTGAATGATCCGGTGGGCATGTTCGGCGTCACTACCGGTTTGCACAAACGTCATGGCAAGGAGCGCGTCACCGATACGCCGCTGTCAGAAGACGCCCTGACCGGCGTCTGCGTGGGTGCGGCCATGGCCGGCATGCGTCCCGTCTATCTGCACAACCGCCCGGACTTTTTACTGCTGACCTTCAATCAACTGGTCAATCACGCCAGCAAGATTCACTACATGGATAACGGCCAAAGCCGGGTGCCCATGGTGGTGTGGTCGGCCATCGGTCGTGGCTGGGGTTCCGGCGCACAACACTCGCAGGCCATCCAAGGTTTGTTACTGGGGGTCCCTGGCCTCAAGGTCGTCATGCCCAGCACGCCTTATGACGCCAAGGGACTGATGCTGTCCGCCATCGCGGATAACAATCCGGTGTTGATCTTCGAACACCGCTGGTTGATGAAACAAAAAGGCGTCGTCCCTCAGGAGTTGTACAAGGTGCCTATCGGCAAGGGGGTCTACCGGCGCCGCGGTGCTGATCTCTCGGTGATCGGTTCATCCCATACCTTGGCATTGGCTATGCAAGCCCTGGACAAGCGACCGGAGATCAAGGCCGACGTGGTCGATCTGCGCACCATCAAACCCTTGGACAAGGAAATCATCCTTGAGTCGGCGGCCAAGACCGGTAAGGTGCTGGTGGTCGATACTGGCTGGCAGATCGGCGGTGTGTGCGCCGAGGTGGCGGCGCTGATCGCCGAGAACTGTCCGCAGAAATTGAAGGCACCGGTGGTCCGGTTGGGTCTGCCAGATAGTCCGACACCGGCGGGCTTTACCCTGGAGCAGTTTTACTACCCCGATGTCGAGCGTATCGGTTCGGCGATCGACGGTTTGATTCAACAATAGTGTCCGGAAGGGGCGTTTATGTCTTATGAATTAGCCAGTGATTCCTGGGGCAAGGAAGAGTACGCCGCTATCCAACGGGTGTTGGATAGTGGTCGGTTTACCATGGGCGAGAATGTCAAACAGTTCGAACGCGCGTTTGCCGACAAATTTTCCATGCCCTATGGCGTCATGGTCAGCTCCGGCTCCACCGCCAATCTGGTGGCGGTGGCGTCACTGTTTTATCGCAAGGACAATCCATTGCGTCCGGGAGATGAGGTCATCGTCCCGGCTATCTCCTGGGCGACCACCTATTACCCGCTGCACCAATACGGCCTGAAACTGAAGTTCGTCGATGTGGAGCTGGACTCCATCAATATGGACGTCAGTCAACTGGAGGCGGCATTGACGCCGCGTACCCGCATGGTAGTGGGGGTGAGCATCCTGGGGAATCCGGCCAAGCTGGATGTGATGCGCAGCTTCTGCGATAAACACGACTTGATCCTGTTTGAGGATAACTGTGAGTCCATGGGCGCGTCGCTCAACGGCAAACCGACCGGGACCTATGGCGACATCAATACCTTCAGCCTGTTTTTCTCCCATCATATCTCCACCATGGAGGGCGGGGTGATTCTGACGGAAGACGAAGAGTTGTATCACCTGTGCCTGTCACTGCGCGCCCACGGCTGGGTCAGGGATGTGCCCCGTCCCGGTCTGATCTATGAAAAACGCCCCGACGCCTTCGACGAGGCCTATCGATTTATCCTGCCCGGCTACAACGCACGTCCCCTGGAGATCAGCGGCGCCGTCGGTGTCGAGCAATTAAAACGTCTGGACGATGCCATCGCCATCCGCCGACGCAACGCCGAACACTTCACCGGATTGTTCGCCGGTGACAAGCGCTTCATTCTGCAACGGGAAAACGGCAGCAGCTCCTGGTTCAGCTTTACTATGATCCTGCACCCCGATCATCCGCGCAGCCGGGATGATGTGTTCCAGGTCCTGCGCCCGGCCGATATCGGTTTTCGCATGGTCACCGGCGGCAACATGCTGCGTCACGACGTCATCAAGTATTTCGCCTATGAGGTGACCGGTGGCAGTGCGGTCAACGCCGATACGGTACACGACCGCGGCTTCTTCGTCGGCAACCACCCGACCGATATCCGCGCGCAGATCGATCATCTGCACAAGACCCTGGGTCAACTGGATTAGGGGGAGGGATGCGCGCCTACATTCTCGCCGGAGGTCTGGGTTCGCGTTTGCGCGAGGTGGTGGCGGATCTGCCCAAGCCACTGGCATCGATTGCCGGTCGACCGTTTCTCGAGTACCAACTGCGCTATTTGCGCAGCCAGGGCATCGATCGGGTGGTGATGTGTGTCGGTTATCGTTACCAGGCTGTCATCGACCACTTCGGTGATCGATTTGATGGCATCGAAATTGAGTATTCCATCGAAAAGACCCCGCTGGGTACCGGCGGGGCGCTGTGTCAGGCATTGAAACAGTTTCCGTTGGACGAGGATGCCTTGTGTGTTAACGGTGACAGCCTGTTCGCTGCGGATGTTGCCGCCATGCGGCGTTTTCACCGAGAACAAAAGGCGAGTATGACACTGTCGGTGCTGTATCTGGAAGACAACACGCGATACGGCAGCGTGAACATGGATGGGCAACAACGTGTCACCGGCTTTGTCGAAAAGAGTGGCCAGGGCGGCGCAGGCTTTATCAATACCGGGGTCTATCTGCTCGCGCCTGAATTCGCGCGGATGTGTAGGCAACATGATGAAGGAACGGTCTCCCTGGAGCGGGAGATCTTTCCGATGCTGGCGCAGGGCGGTAGTTGTTATGCCTTCGCCCAACAACAGCCCTTCATCGACATCGGCATACCGCTGGATTACCAAAGGGCACAACAACTGATACCGGAAATAATTCAACAAATCGAGGCAGAAAGTCTATGTCACAAAATATCTTAGTCACCGGTGGTGCAGGTTATCTGGGTTCACTCATGGTACCGGAGCTGTTGGCGGCCGGTCATAAGGTCACTGTTCTGGACAACTTCATGTTCAAGCAGAACAGCCTGGCACATGTTTGTTATCACCCGAACTTTAGCGTGGTCAGGGGGGATGTGCGGGTCAAGGAGACGATGCAGAAACTGTTGAAGGACGCCGATGTGGTTATCCCGCTGGCCGCCCTGGTGGGGGCGCCGCTTTGTTCCCAGGATCCGATCGGCGCCACCACCACCAATCGTGATGCGATATTGATGATGTTGCAATTGCTCTCCAAGGAGCAACGCGTGTTGATGCCGACCACCAACAGCGCCTACGGTACCGGCGACAAAAACAATTATTGCGATGAGAATTCTCCCCTCAGGCCGATCTCGCACTACGCCGTGGAAAAGGTCGAGATCGAGAAGGCCTTGATGGAACGTGAAAACTCCATCAGCTTTCGCCTGGCGACGGTGTTTGGCATGTCGCCCAAGATGCGTATTGATCTGCTGGTGAACGATTTTACCTATCGCGCGGTGTATGATCGGGCAGTGCTTCTGTTCGAAAGCCACTTCAAGCGCAACTATATCCACAATCGCGACGTGACCCGGGTGTTTCTGCACGGTATCGAAAATTTTACCAAATTGAAGGGTGAGATCTTTAACGTCGGATTGTCCGATGCCAATCTCTCCAAGAAGGAATTGTGTGAAGAGATCAAACGGCATCTTCCCGAATTCGTCTATGTGGAGGCTCCATACGGCAAGGACCCTGATCAAAGGAACTACATCGTTTCCAACGAAAAGATCGAGTCGAGCGGATTCAAACCTGCCTTTTCCCTGGGAGACGGCGTGGTCGAGCTGATCAAGGGCTATAGCATGATAAGAAACTCAATCTATTCCAACGTGTAAGGCGGTTTGGTCTGCTTTGAAAGTGATTGGAAGGAAAGCCTTTATATGAAAAATGAATTGAAAATGCTCTTTGGGAATGCACCCAGTTTCGTGCTGGGCAAGTGCGGGGTCCCGGTAAGACACCACTTCATGATGAAGGCAATTAAACTATTGGCAGGCGAGGTGGACTCCATATCGATGCTGGAGATCGGCTCCTGGATCGGTTATTCGACACTGACCTGGAAAGAGGCGATAGGAACTTTCGCCAAGAGACAAGGGTCGGTTTTGTGCGTGGATCCCTGGTTGCCCTATTTCACGGACGATGAGATCGCAACGGGTAACGAACAATACGACATCAAGAATCAGGCAGCGGCATCGGACCTTTCGTACCAGATGTTTTTACACAATAGCTCGGTAACATGGCCGGATGTGCAGTTACGGCATATGCGCGGCAAAAGCGCAGAGATTCTGCCCTACCTGAAGGCGGGGCAGTTCGACCTGGTTTATATCGACGGCAATCATCACTATCAGGAGGTGTTGGCGGATATACAGGAGGCCAAACGCCTGGTGAAAGAAAACGGCATTATTTGCGGCGACGACCTGGAGTTGCAATACAAAGATATCGATACTCGATTTGCCAAAGATCAGAAACAAATGGATTTTGTCAAAGATCCAAAATCGGGCAGAAGCTATCATCCGGGTGTTACGCTGGCCGTCCATGAGGAGTTGGGTGAGGTCAGCAACTATGCCGGATTCTGGCTGACGCGAAAGACGGCTGAAGTTTATACCAACATCCGTCTGCCGGAGGAAGGACTGTTCGTTCCCGGCCATTTCGTCGACGCAGACAGGCATTGGTTGCAGGAATGGTTTCGCAAGGTGTCCTGAGAATGGTGGATTCGGATTAGACCTATGCGTACCCCGATTAGCAAGGACCTTGAAGCCAGTGACTGGCGCCTTCACCGATTTGGTCTCAGTCACCAACGCTGGGCAAGTCTGCGCGGCAGGACCTATCTGGTTACAGGCGCCGGTACCGGTTATGGAAGGGCATTGACCTGCGCGCTGATTGCCGCCGGGGCGGATGTTATTGCTTGTAGCCGACGCCAGGAGATGGGCGCGGCGGTTCAGGAGGAACTCGGTAAATTGTCGATCGAGGATTATTCCCTGCAATATCACCAATTGGATCTGACATCGGAACAATCCATACATGAGCTGTGTGCGCACCTGATGCGGGAGGGGTTGATGCTGCACGGTGTGTTGCACAGCGCAGCACTTCCAAGCAAAAAGGGGAGTGGCGCCCCGCTTTTTGATTCTACCTGGCAGGAGTGGCGTGCAACCATGGAGACCAATGTGATGGGTGCCTGGTACCTGACCAAGACAATGTGGCCTCTTTTGGCCCGCAGTGAACAACCGCGAGTCGTGTTGTTTTCCTCCGAGGCGGGTTGGAGCGGAAATGCCGGTCAGGGAGTCTACAATGTCTCCAAGGCTGCGGTAAATGGTTTGGGCCACTCACTGGCACACGAATTCGCCGCGCGCAATCCCGGCCTGGATATTCAGATCAATACATTGGTCCCGGGTGAGGCGCGTACCGAGATGAATTATCTGTCCAACAAGAGTCCATACAACATCGTCAATATGGCTTTGTTGTTATTGACGAACGACATTGGCGGGCCGAACGGCTATTTCTTCCATATGGACGGGCGTCATTTGGGATTTGGATTCACCCAGCCCTATGAGCGCGAACTTCAGTAAGGTGACCTCTATGCAACAACGTGCAAAATCGAAAACACCGGTTACACAAAACAGCGACAAACCGATCAATGTCGTTATATGGGGTGCATCCGAATCCGGGGCGGAATGTTATAAACAACTGCATCAAGCTGGAATAAATGTTCTCTATTTCATCGATAGAAATCCGCCGGATGGGGGGAGTTTTTTCGGACTGCCAGTCTATTCGTCCAATGGTGAGGCTCAGGACCGACTGTTGTCCGGTGAGGAAGATATAGAGTTTATCGTCCTCGCCATAGGTTCAAGCGCGGCGGGTGCACTGAAAATATTACATGATCTTGACCTGAAGGCAAAGATTGTCCGTTTTCGCCGCGGCGGCAATATCTGCAAACTGATTCAGGGTGACATCTGTCTGAATCGGCTGGTGAATCTGCAACCTTTACGGGATGCAACGATATTGCGGGCAGTTGCTGATTTGCTGAGTGCCTTGGGTGGCAAGACACATCTGGTAGGAGAAAAGAAGCTCTGCGGCTATCTTGCGACCAATTTGAACAAGATGGTGGTGGGATGCCAACTCCGCGATGCGGCAATGGGGCTCGACCGCGTGCAGGATGGAGACGGACTGTTTGTTTGTGAAACGGAAGTGTTGAAGATCATGGATGCTGTTTCCGGGCTGAAAAGACGCTTTCCAAGCTCGAAGATTGTAACTCTCAGGGATGTCGTAGAGACTCTGCCCCGGGCGGAGGTTCCGGCAGAGGCGGTATTTTATCCTGAATACAGTATCTATCCGATAGCGATCCCGGAGATCTCGGTGGAACACGGTCTTGATTTCCTGTTGCTGGACCTGCCTGCCCGGTTTCTCGAGATGATGCCCAACGGCCTGGGCTATGTGCACAACATACTCAAAGGTACAGGTGTGGCGTTCCAAACCCTTGACCTGGATATGATCTTTTATCACCGCTACCACTATTCACGCATCTATGACGCCAAGACTGAGGTGGTCAGTGCATCGGGCAAACAATTGCCTCTGGACCCCTGGGAGATGGACAAGGCGAGCGAGGTCTGGTCGAACGATGAAATACTGGAATACTTTCAGGATGAAATGACCCGATTGGTGGACGAAATCGTCGCGGCCAGACCGAAAATCGTTGGCATATCGTTACACACCACCAACAACCGGCTGGCGCAGGAACTGGTGCAACGGGTCAGGCTGGCCTACCCGGAGGTTGTTGTCGTGGTCGGTGGTTATGACTGTGTGAATCCGCATGTGGGGCCCCGGGTCTTTACCGACTATGACTATATGGTGGTGTTCGAGGCGGAAAAATCCTTGCCTTTGCTGACAGATCGAATCTTGAAGGGGGAAAAGGTGCGTGCCATGCCCGGCGTTATCTCCAGGTACGACCTGCCCGGTACCCCATTTGTACCGGCCGCACTGGAATATGACCTGCAGTCCATGGATTTTCCCAAATATGAATGGACCGACGTTAAAAACTATACCAGTTACAACGGCGTGCAGTTGACGCCGATCATCTTGTCCAGAGGCTGTAAATGGTCCAGGTGCACCTTTTGTGGCGAACGGTTCGAGTTTCGCAAGCGAACCGCTGTGGATGTGGTCAACGAAATCGAATGGATGGTAAACAACGGTCGGAAGGTCTTTCACTTCAACGACAGCGATTTATCCGGAGATCCACAGCTGGTGCGGGCAGTATGTGAGGAGATGCTGGCGAGGGGGATTCGCGGCGTCGATCTCCAGGGGCAGTTGCGTGTGCAAAAGGGATATAGTCTCGAGTATTTTAAAATGTTGAAGGCGGCTGGATTCAATCAATTGCGCTATGGTGTGGATACCTGGTCAGCGCACACCCTGAAGTTGCAGAAGAAGGGCTATACCGTTGACATGATCAAGGAGGTCTTGGGCTACACCAAGGCGGCGGGTATCACAGTCTATATCAATCTGGTAATCGGTATACCCCATGAAACTGAAGATGATATCAGTGAGATAATCCAGAACATCGTCGACAACAGAGACGTTGTCGATCGTATAGAGAATCTGAATACGCTGATGCTTGGGGCGGGCAGCGTCTATTGGGAGGATCCCGAAGGGCAGGGCATCCGTTTTCGGCGCCCGCGCGAGGAGTTGTATAACGAGTTTCCCCGTTTCATACCCAGCCAATACTGGTACAGCGAGGAGCCCTACATCGATCAGGCGGTTAGGGTGGAGCGCTTGCGCAGAATTCTTGACTCACTGAAAAAAATTGGCATGCCGATCGGCAGCTTCGCTGATTGGCGTGTGTCCAACCTACTGTCATAAAGCAAAAAGCATTTCATGGGCTGTGGTGTAGTAAGGGTTAGATCCGGACTACACCGGTTTATTCTGACAATGGCATGTAACTTGCTCGTTGTGTTGGTATGGGTATTACGCATCTCCTCGTATTATCGTTTCCTGTCATGAAGTGTTTGCCAGAGGCGATGGGGGCTTGGTTTTCTCCGCGTTGCCTTGTCCGGGCAAATGTCTTTCCTGGTGTCATTCTGAAAATCAGTCGAGGATCATCATTGTTTTATCCGATAGGGCAGCGTGGGTCGAATAGTTTGGGGGCATACTGTTATGGTGTCAGGAGAGTCGGAAAAAAAAATCACTCTCAATAAAGTTGTTATTTGGGGGGCGTCCATATCGGGTGAGTTGTGTTATCGGAAACTTCAGGAGATGGGGGTCGAGGTCTTGTTTTTTGTCGACCGAAAAGCCAGTGCCAGCCAAAAATATCTGGGTATCGATTCACACCCGGTAGAATTTCTACTGCAGTACGATCAAAGCCAATACGACGCGATTTTTCTTGCCATGGGGGCGGAGCCGTCCGGTCCCAAGCGGGAATTGAGCAAGGCAAAGATCAATAAGCCGGTTTTCGTGTTCAGACAAGGCACCACCCTTAAAAGCACCTATCAAAAACACCTCCTGCCTTATCGGGTCATCCGCTTTGACAATGATCCCGAGAATAACCGCTGTCTGGATATATTGCACCAGGCGTTGTGCGCCATAGACGGAGATATTGTCATCTATGGTGCAGGTGCGATGGCCAGTGAGTTGCTGGAAAAGTATCCCGAACTGGTCGAGAAAACCGCCTGCTTTGTCGATGATACGGTTAGCAAACAAAAAAACAGTTTGTTTGGCAAGAGGATAGAGTCGTTGGACTCCTTGCGCGACTGTGGTCACACGGTCTTTCTCTGTACAAATTCACTGTATAACCAGCACCTGATGGAAGCACGTATCAGAGCACTCGGTCTGAAAAACAGGATATTGAAGGTGGCCTCGCTGTTACGTTCCTTCGGGGATGACAGCTTGCCGGAAAAGGCCTGGGGCGTTTTGCAAAATAGTATTTATCCGATAGAAATTCCCGATATCAAGGTTCGCAACGAACTGGATTTCGCGCTGCTGGATTTGCCACCAAGGTTTTACGGCATGATGCCGAACGGCTTGGGCTATGTGCATAACATCTTGGAGAGTTCAGGGTTTTCATCGCAAACCCTCGATCTGGATATCATCAGCTACCATCGATATCACATGCGGCGTATTCTGGACTCAGTAGATAATAGCGTGACCGAGGGCGGATATGTTATGTGTCAAGATCCCTGGTCACCGGATGTCATCGTTGACGAGTGGGCCAAACCCGAGGTGGTGGCACACTTTGACCCGGTTATCGATGAGCTTATCGCTGAATTGGTCAGGGCCAGGCCGAAAATCGTCGGCCTGTCTTTGCATTCAAACAATCTCCTGATATCGAAGGAGTTCGTGCGTAAACTACGATGTGAATACCCAGAGGTAATCGTCATTGTGGGCGGGTATGACTGCATGCGTGCCGACATCGGCAAGGCTTTGTTCCCCGACTTTGACTATATGATTGTCTTCGAGGCGGAGATGACTCTGGCTCCCCTGGTAAGCAGGTTACTCAACGGGGAACGACCGGCTAATTTGCCCGGCGTGGTTTCGAGATATGACACCAGCGCTTTTCCATTTGTGCCGGCACCCCTGTTTGAGAATTTGGACAGTATATCCTTTCCCAAATATCAGTGGGTCGATGTAGGCGTCTATCAGGACTACAGTGGTTACCAGCAGACCCCGCTGGTATTAAGCCGTGGCTGTCGTTGGTCAAAATGCACCTTTTGTGCGGAAAGGTTTGCCTGGCGCAGACGTTCGCCATTAAATGTTGTCGATGAAATTGAGTGGTTGGCGGACAGAGGCAGGAACAACTTCATTTTTAACGATAGTGATCTATCCGGAGATCCGGCTGCAGTCAGGGCTATCTGCGAGGAAATCATCAAACGAAAAATAACCGGGATATCCCTCTGTGGCCAGCTTCGCGTGCAGAAGGGTTATCAGCAGGAGTACTTTGACGTCTTGCACCAGGCAGGCTTCTATCAATTGACCTACGGTATTGACGGCTGGTCGAGGAATACCCTGAAACTTCATCGCAAGGGCTATACCATTCAAATGATAGAGGACGTGCTAAAGTATACCAGTAATGCGGGTATCATCGCGTCGATGAATCTGGTAGTCGGTATTCCCCACGAAACGGAACAGGATATCGATGAAACAATAGAGAACATCGTAAAAAACAAGGACCGGATAAACGGTATAGAAAACCTGAATACGCTGATACTGTCCAACGGCAGTATTTACTGGGAGAACCCGGAAAAGCATGGTATACGCTTTCTGGCGCCCAAAGAGGAGCTCTATCAAAAATATATCAAGATGATCCCCTATGAATATTGGTACAGCGAGGATCCTTATATTGATCAGGATATCAGGCTGGCCAGAATAGAGCGCATCGTGACGATGGCGCAACAAGAGGGGGTTAGAATCGGTATCTATTCGGATTGGAAGTTGAAAAAGCTTAAGGATAACCAGCGCAAGGTCGGATAGTGTCACTTTCAGTCGGCGAGGTATTTTTTCAGGATCTTTGCCTTGACCTCGTCGACATAGCGGCCCTTCACCACTGGATCATCATCGGTGCTCAGTCGTTCCAGGTCGGCGACCGCGGTACCAAACGGTGCCCCGTAGTAAAGATTGTTGTGTTTTAGTATGCGGTGATTCAGGAACTGATTATTTTCGATATAGGTTGGCCACTCTTCGGGCTGGTCGACATGCAATATTCTCTCTCTGAACTCCTTGATACGGGAAGAGTAAAATGACTCCTCTTTACCCAGCGAATAGCCGAAAATTTGGAAAAAGTCTGGATTTAGCCTTCTGAAAGCCTGCCAATGTTGCTCCTGGAATTGGTCACCGTAGACTCCACACTGACCCTTGAAAAAGGTGTCGCTGCCACTTTGATCCAGCTTGGTTGCCAATTCATCTGCCCTTCCCGGGACATGCAATTTCAGTTGCATCGACCAGACGGCGTGTTCACGTAACTCATCAGACGCGCCGCCCTTGCTGCCGATGAGTTCCTCGAAGGAGACCGGGACGACGTTGCCGAAGTCAAGCCAGGGTATAAAATCTGCGACGCGGTCACGAATGGAGCCAAGCAGGTAGGGGTCATCGATCAGCTTGGAGAGTCGCTGGCAAAAGTCATTGTGTGCGAAATAACCGTAAAATGGTGTGCGCCCCTTCTTGTGATAATAGTTGGCTTCGGATACCACGATATCGGCCGGGTGACGGTACATGAAGATGGTCGGGGTGTAGGCGAAAGGATGGTCGCGCATACCAAAACAGCTTGTGTACAGGCTTTCAATGAAAAAGTGTCTGGCTCGGGTGTGCGCGTTGTCATACTCAACATAGTACCATTCCCCGCCCTTGGGTTTCTCCGGCGTGGTACGTCGAGCGGTATAGCCCAGGGTGTTGGCAAGTTCAAACAGCAGGTGGGTTCCGCCCTTAGGAATGCCGATCAAAAACAGCGGAGTGTTCTTATAGTAACGCGCAGTAATCGGGGCAATGATAAATATATTAGCAGCGTTGATCAAAGTATGAAGATGCCCGGACAGTTCTATCGGATCATCAGTGGCAACTATCACCAGTATGTAAGTATCTTTATTATCGGTGACGGCGTGGGGCAGGTCCGCTGCGTATCGGCGCAGTCTGTGGGCCGTGCTGTTTTCGCCCATGACTTCCATGCTGGCGGGATTGCCATTTTTATCAATGCAATCTTCAATGCGTTTCTGGTAATCAGCTAAGGCGTGGTTGGAAACGAAGGTGATTTCTCGCATTGGTGCGTTCCTGTACGGATTATGGTTTACATATGGACTCGATAATCGACATCTTCTGGTCAAAGAGTTGGGCGATATCGGTTCCGAAATCAGAAAAAAAGGCGCGATGATCTCGTGAAAACTCACGGCAAACGCCTTTCCAGGCCGCGTAATCCGGTTCGGTTTCCGAGAAATGCCGGTAGGCAGTATCGATTATGTCGTTGATGCCGGCCATCACCTGATCGATATATGCTGCGAATTGTTCCAGTATTTCAAGATCCTTGTACGAAGCTCGTTCTATCACGCTGTAGGACAGCTTCTCGAAACGCTTGAATTCATGGCTGGTGACTGTCACGTTGGATTTATTCCAATTGAAAATCTGCAGATTTTTATCTTCCAGTCCGTCAGTGATCTGGCGGCCGCTGTCCAGGGCACTGGATACTTCCTGCTGGAAAGGTGTGTACTTGCCTTTGTCAATCAGGCGCAATTTATCGTAACCGAATGCCTCTAAGAATTCCTCCACGCCGTGGTCGCGGAACAGCTCCAGGTGCTGGTTGGTCAGATAGTTCTTCCAGTCGTCGACGGAACCTTTGGTGCGGTCTTTTTTAAAATTGTAACCGTGATCGCCGGTAAGATTTTTGTAACCAATTTTATCCCATATGGCCTGTGCCGCGGTTTTGTCCATATCGACGCCGCGGGCGACGGCGATCCCATGAATGGTTTCGGCTGGTTTTTGTATGATGTCTTCCCACTTGACCGTATGAAAATGGTTTTTGACTGCAGAAAATTCCTTCAGGTAAGAAATGAGATGTTTGACCAGACCGTCGACCAGTTCAATGTCAGACAGTCTGAACTTGGCGAACTTGACGCGCAGATCAGCCTCACGACCACCCAGGTGCCGATTGATATATTCCCCGGTGATGGCGTTGATCGAATGAGCGACGGAATAGAGGGTGCCGAAAGGGTTACGCATGGAGGCGAACTTGATCAGGCGGGAAAATTCAGTGTCATTTACCCAGGTTTTTGGGTAATAGTGCGAGTGGACACGGTCATGGTAGAACAGGGTGTGTTTGGGCAGATAGATATTCAGCGTCATGTCCCCAACATCTTTCACACCGATATATTTTCGCACACAGGCATTGTCTGTGTTTTGCGGATCCAGCCAACGGGGTCCCCCCAGCAGGGAGCGGAAGGTTTGGTTGAAGATGACATCCTCGGCCGGGTAGTGACGCTGGAAAAATTGCAGTATGGCTGTGTACAGACATTCGCCCAAGGGATGCAACAGGATGTTGACGGTCCGTTGGGTTGATGATTCATTTTCAAACGGTACCCGCCAAAGTTCTCCCAATATATTCAACAGCAGGGCAAAACCCGTTCGCGGTGCCCCCAGAATCAGGACCTTGTTTGTCAGCGGCGATGGATCGTTCATGGGCGTAAACCTGTCGATTAGGGCGTTTTACTGAATGTGACTGTCTATATAGGAAAATATGCAGGATATATACCTATACTAAGGTTCGGTGCTGTTGGAGGGAGTCATGGAGTTGATCGATAGGCATAGTATGTGAATGGATTACACGGGTTCGACAATTGCATGGTCGTGGGGATTGTTTGTATTAATAGGCGATGAACTAATGCGTCAACAAGGTCACCGGGAATCCAATAGGTGTTAAAAAATAGAGAGAATGTCGACTTTCTCGTTATCGGGGCGGGGGTCGTAGGCATAAACATCGCTATTCGAATCAAGGAAAAATATCCCGATGCCAGTGTAACCGTATTGGAAAAGGAAAGGCAGATCGCCATGCACGCCAGTGGGCGTAATAGCGGCGTGTTACATGCCGGGATCTACTATGACAAATATTCACTGAAGGCCCGCTTTGTCAAGGAGGGTAATCGGAGTCTGCGCAACTATTGTATTGCCAAAGGTTTGACTGTGAACCAATGCGGTAAGCTGGTGGTCGCGGAGGATGAAAAAGGGCTACAAACCTTCGAGGTACTGAAGGATCGGGCGCAGGCCAATGACGTGGAGCTTGTGGAACTGGATGGGCTACAGGCGCGTGATATCGAGCCACGTGTTAAGACTCATGGCAAGGCCTTGTTTTCTCCAAGCACTGCCACGGTGGACCCTGTGGCGGTTATGTCAGCTTTTTATCAGGATGCCTGTGATCTGGGGATAAGGTTTGCATTCGACACACGTTATGTTGCGCTAAACGGCCGGTCCATTGACACCAGTAAAGGACGCTATGAAGCGGCTCACGTTATCAATTGTGCGGGGCTGTATGCCGACAGAGTTGCTCACGATTTTGGCGTCGGTCTGCGATACCGTGTTGTTCCCTTTAAAGGGGTCTATTTGAAGCTGCATGTTCCTCAGGGATTTTTACGTACCAATATTTACCCGGTACCGGATTTGCACTATCCCTTCCTGGGAGTCCATTTTACGGTTGACGTAGAAGGCCGCGTTAAAATAGGCCCGACAGCAATCCCGGCGTTATGGCGCGAACAATACCACTGGTATGAAAATTTCAGTTTGCGCGATCTGCTGGAAGTCGGGGGCAGCCAACTCGGTATGTTGTTCAGGCCCGGATCGGATTATCGCCACCTGGCGTGGGAAGAGATAAAGAAATACAGCAAAAGGTATCTGTTGCAAAAGGCTTCTGCGTTGGCGCAAGGGGTGGGGATCGAGACACGTTGCCACTGGGGCGGACCCGGTATTCGGGCGCAACTGATCGATATGGAAAAGGGGGGGCTGGAAATGGACTTTGTCGTTGAGCGGGGTGAACAAAGCGTGCATGTATTGAACAGTGTGTCGCCGGCATTTACCTGTTGTATTCCGTTTTCTGACTATGTGTGCAATCAGATTTCAATCTGACTGAGATAGGATCGGGGGGATAGTGGCTTATCTTTTTAAAAGAAATTGTCCGATTTGCGGAAGTTCCGATGCCAGAACGGTGTTGACGTTCAGCCGGTTCCAGTTTTATACCGATCGCAAGGCGTCGGACAATAAAGTCGATATTCAGCAGAACATGTGCCGGATCTGTTATACGCTCTATCTAAACCCGGGCTACAGCAAAAGGGGGTTCAGCGTATTGTTTGCTGAAGCAGGGCAGTCCTATGGTTCGAGTGAAGGCAGGCCGTTGGAGCAGATAGCCTGGCTCGAGGCGCGCGGCATGACAGCGCCAGGGACCAGATTTCTGGACGCGGGATGTTATCAGGGGGATTTTCTGGCGCTGTTGCCCGAATCGGTGCAGAAGATTGGTGTCGATATCGACCGGCCAGCCCTGTCGAAGGCTACCAACAAACGCATCGCCAATGCGCAGTTTATCCACGGTGATTTCGATACCTTTCGTATTTCACAAAAGGTCGATGTCATTACCCTGTTTCATGTGTTGGAGCACCTGCCGGATCCTGTCGCCGTGTTAAAAAATCTGCGTAGGAGTTCCCATGGGAATACGCGCCTGGTTGTAGAGGTGCCGATTTTGGAACAGGGGAAAACCAATGACGTCAACGGATTTTTCTCCGTCCAACATATGACGCACTTCAGCAAAAGGTCGGTACACAATGCCTTCGTCAAGGCCGGTTGGCGTATTGATGAGGTTTCGCCTCAACAGGATTACAACGGATATAGAATCGTTGCTACGCCCGGAGAGGCGCAGAGTACGGTCGAGGGCGATCCACAAGACGCCGTCATCCTGGATGACTATTTTGCAACCTGGTACAAGGCGTTGACTGTTGTCAATGAGAAGATTGCCCGGCTACCGGGCGTCGACAGCGTGGTCATTTGGGGTGGAGGCGCTCACACTGAGTTTCTCTATCAATTGACGACGTTATTCAGTTTTCCGAACAGCCGAAAATTCGTCATTGTCGATGGTGATCCACTGAAACAGGGAAAGAGCTGGCGCGGTATCGGTATCCACCGACCGCAACTGCTGCAGGGCATGGATTGGAGCAGGCAAATATTGCTGATTTCCAGCTACGGGAGTCAGGAAAAAATACGGCACGAATGTAAAAAATACGGCGTGCCGGAACACAAAATATTTACCCTGTATGATTCACTTCGGACCTACTAAGTGGCGTTTTCTCAGTGGCTAAAGTCATCGGTATCATCGGCGCACGCCTGAACTCCAGCCGCTTGCCGCGCAAACACCTGTTGGATCTGGCCGGCTTGCCCATGATTGCGCATATCTTCCAACGCCTGGAACAGATACCTGCCATCGATCACTTGGTGTTGGCAACGACCGGTGATGAATACAACCAGCCTTTGATTGACTGGGCCATGCAACATGGCAAGGAGTGTTTTGCCTACGCAGGCGACGTCAATGATCTTACCGGACGCGTGGATGCGGTGGTGCAGCACTACCAGCCGGATCTGCTGGTCTATTTCTGCGGTGATTCACCACTGATAGAACCTGCTACGGTTGAGCGCATGATCGAGGCGCTGGTGGACAATCCCCAGGCGGATCTGGTGGGCTTAAACAGCCCGCCGGCCGGTAAAGAATATATCCACGAGGGATTCGCCGTCTATCGCACTTCAGTCTGGCAACGCATCGTCGACCAATCCGATCAGCCGGCCGATCGCGAACACGTCGGCTATGCCTTGCGCAAGTTCGCCGGGCAACTGTCGGCCTGTCATATACCGGAAGATCCGGTTTACTATCGACGACAACATCGTATATCCGTAGACACCCCGTCGGACTACGCCTTTATGCACGAAGTCTATGCCCGTTGGTACGCGCTACACGACCAACGCTCCATTGTTTCATTGCCATGGGTGATCGAGCAGCTGACCCTGGACCCGGCGCTCGCCGCCATCAATCAACACGTGCAACAAAAGGGGGCCGAGGAGGTGGCCGGCAAGGTATTGATGCTGGTGCATGCGGGGCCCGGCTATGGCCTGGGCCATATCAAACGCAGCCTGGAGGTAGTCCGGGCCTTGCAGGACAGGCATAAGATCGGCGTCAAGCTTGTACTGATAGGCGCCGACGCAAGCCTATATAACGTGCTACCCGAATTGCGTATCCTGCCCCATGACCTTCTGGCGGATGCTGATAAAAGCTACGCAGGGTTGCAGGCACTCATCGACAAGGAGTCTTTTCAGGTACTCGTCACCGATCTGCGTCGCGATAGATTGACCAGTGACTTTTCAGATGTGCTTGAGGGGGTGAAAAGACGCGGCGCGAAGATAGTGGCCATCGATGGTCTGAAGGATTGGGAGGGGCTGGTGGATCTGGCCTGTTTCCCCAGTTTTTTTCTCTCCGAGGATAATCGGAAACGACTGCGGCCTGACCAGCTTGCCTACGGTTGGGGGTACTACCTGGTAAAGGCCGGTGTGTGCAAACCGGTGCCGGGCCGACGCGTTCTGATTGCCACGGGTGGCGGCGACCCAACGGGGCTTGCCGGATTTCTGCCCCGGATAGTGGACCAGGCAATGGCTGCCGATGTGGAGGTGCATTGGATTCAAGGTCCTTATGCCTCGCCACCCACGCTACCTGACCAGCCTCGCCTGAAATGGTATATCCATGAATCGCCAACAAATTTGGTACAAACCCTGCAGGATATGTCCCATGTCCTGAGCGTGTATGGCGTGACCTTTTTTGAGGCGCTGGCCTGCGGCCTGCCTGCTGTGGTGTTCAGCCCCTATGCCACTACCGACAGTCAGGAGTGGCAGGCATTGCGGGCCAGTGGTGTGGCCTGTGTTGCCGACAATGTCGAGCAGGCGGTGGATGCCCTGGCGCAATTGGTGACTGATATTAGCGAGAGTGAGCGTCTGGGCCGGGCTGGCAGACAAAAAATTGACGGACTCGGGGCCAGTCGATTGGCGCAGCGTATCGCAGGTCTCTGTACGCATTAGCGGGTGGTGGCGATTAGTGAAGAAGACTCTTTTAACCTTTAGCTGCAATGCCGAACTGGCGGCCCATTTTTTAACTAAGACTCAGGCCCTGGCGGGGGACAAGGCGGCTTTGTTGCTGGCCAAGCAACTGCCGGGATTGAGTGCGATGCTGCGTCAGGCGGGTATATCCGAACTCTACGTTTTGCCTGAACCCTTCTATGGCCGGGCAAGCGAGTCGGAGACGCACGAGATACTCGGGCGCGTGCGCCAGGCAGGATTCAGCCATGCCTATTACCCGCTGAACGATTTCGGTGGCAATGTTGCGGTGATGCTGGCCCCGCTGGCCGATCAAGTCTGCGCCATCAATGTGACCACCGATAAAACCATTGAACTGCCGGTTCATGCCGGCACTATCGATGTGACCGGTGCTCCTGCCTGTCACGATTGTCGCGATATCCAAACAGAGATTGTCGAGCGACTCAAGGTCTATNNACCGGATTATTGAACAACTTTCCCTACGACAGCGAAGTGTTGTCGCGCTATGCCTACGCGGCCACGCGGGCACGGGGCAAGGTGGGGGAGATCGGTTGTGGATTGGGATATGGTGCCTACCTGATGAGCCGCCTCAATCCCGACCTGCACGTCGAGGCCATCGATCAGGATCCACAGGTCATCGCATTGGCCAGTGAGATGTGGCGGGACAGTCCGCGCCTGAGTTTTAAACAGGCGGACGCACACACCCTTCCCTGGCAGACGGCCAGTCTGGACAGCGTCGTCTCATTTGAGGTGATCGAACATGTGCAAGAGCCACGCGCCTATGTCGAAGAGATCGCACGTGTGTTGCGACAAGGGGGTGAATACATCGGCAGCACACCCGATTCCGATCTGTTTCCCTATCGCGTCAATCTCGATCGCCGCAGTGACTATCATGCCCTGCGCGCAGAAGGCTTTTGGCCCTGGCATATACAATATTTCCAGCGCGCGGACATCGAACAATTACTCGACGGTCACGGTTTCGCCATGCGTGCGGTACGCTACCCCACCTATCAACAAGGGGTCGATTTGTATAACCGGGTGATGGGGCTCAAACAGATGGGTGCTCCAGTCGATTTTACCCTGTTGAACGAGATGAACTGGAGCGTGGAAAGTTTTGTTATGAGCGAAGAGTACATTAACGGCTTCTCAGGCTATTCATTTATCTATGCGGCAGAAAAAGGCGGTGACACGTGAGTCTGGCAATCAGTCACAACAATGATATCGACACCTTTGCCCGAATGATCCGTCGACTATCCCTGTATATGATCTATCAGGCGGGATCGGGTCACCCCGGCGGCAGTCTCTCCTGCGCCGATCTGTTGGCGTCGCTCTATTTACAAGAGGGTTTGGCGCAACAACCGGCGCCGGCCCACTTTGTTCTGTCCAAGGGGCATGCCTGTCCCGCACTGTATGGCGCCGCCGTGGGTGTCGGTATTCTCCCGGTAGCGGAGATCAGCGGCTTCCGGCGTATCAAACGGCTGTTACAGGGACACCCCAGCGTGAAACACACCCCTTGGGTGGTCGCCAACAGTGGTTCCCTGGGCCAGGGATTTTCCGTGGCGGTGGGCATGGCGCAGGGGCTGGTATTGCAAAACAAGCGTGAACGCGTCTATGCCATGCTGGGAGACGGCGAGATGCAGGAGGGCGAGGTGTGGGAGGCGGCCATGTTCGCCGCGCACAAAGGTCTGGACAATCTGTGCGTGATCATCGACTACAACAAGATGCAGAGTGATGATCTGAATGAAAACATCATTGGTCTGGAACCCCTGGTGGACAAGTGGCGTGCCTTCGGCTGGCATGTGCTGGATATCGATGGTCACTCTAATTCGCAGATCAGACAATCGTTGTTGGATGCCAAGGGACACAAGGGCAAACCCACGGTCATCATTGCCCATACCATCAAGGGCAAGGGTGTCAGTTATATGGAAAACTCGCCCTTGTGGCATGGCAGTGTCAAGCTCAAGGAGGATGAGTACAAACTGGCCTTGTCCGATCTGGGCATAGCCGGGTCTGAAATGTCGGCATGGTTGGCAACAGGGGAAACACAATGAGCGCGCAGGCAGACAAGCAACCCCAATTGGTCGGTTCCTCCGGCGATTCCCTGCGCGAGGCCTTCGGCAAGACGTTGGTGGCGTTGGCCAAGGACTATCCGCATCTGGTGGTCCTGGATGGTGATGTCGCCGGCGGTACCGGTACGCACCATTTTCGCAAGGCCCATCCCCAACGCTTTATTCAGACGGGTATCGCCGAACAAAACATGATGGCTATGGCCGCCGGTATGGCAGCCGTGGGGCTGTTGCCGGTGGTGACTACCTTTGCGGTATTTTGCCTGCGTGCGCTGGAGCAGGCGCGCCTGTCCATCGCCTATGGACGTCGCAACGTCAAGATCGTGGCCAGTCATCCGGGACTGGATGTCGGTCCCGATGGCGCATCAGCCCAGGCACTGGAAGACCTGGCGGCGTTTCGCGCCATACCGGAGATGGTGGTGATATCGCCGGCGGATCAACACGAGGTGGCCCTGGCCACACGGGCCATCCTGGAATATGACGGCCCGGTCTACATGCGTACCGGCAGGAGCCCGGCGCCACGTATTCTCGATCAGGATTATCAATTTGAAATCGGCAAAGGCGTCGTCCTCAGGCCGGGTGATGACGTGACCCTGGTGGCCTGCGGCGTCGAAGTGGCGCGTGCGTTGTCTGCGGCGGAAATACTGGCGCAGCAGGGCGTATCGGCGCGCGTGGTGAACATGTCCACCATCAAGCCAATCGATGGCCCGCTCCTGGCACAGTGTGCACGCGAGACCGGCTGTTTTGTGGTCGCCGAGGATCACAATGTATTCGGCGGCCTGGGTGGCGCCGTGGCCGAGAGCCTGGCCGCGACCGTGCCCAGTCCGGTCGAATTCATCGCGGTTCAAGACAGCTTTGGTGAATCCGGTGAACCGGAGGAACTGGCGGATCACTATGGGTTGGCGGCACCGGCTATCGTAGCAGCCGCCCTGAAATCCATCGCACGTAAAGAGGCGTTGAAACTATGAGTCTGAGTAACAAAGTGGCCATAGTCACCGGCGGCAGTCGTGGCATCGGCAAGGCGATCAGTCTGGGGCTGGCGACTGCCGGGGCGAGTGTCGTGCTGACCTATCGCGAACGTGACAGCGAGGCGCAGGATGTCGTTGGTCGGATCAGCCAACAGGGTGGGACGGCGCTGGCAATGAAGGCCGATGTATTGGATCGCGCCGCCATGCAGGCAGTGATAAGCGAGGCTGAACAGCGTTTCGGTGGCGTCGACATTCTGGTCAACAATGCCGGTATNNGTCAATATGGCGGGCCACGCACAGCCCACTATGCCGCCAGCAAGGCGGGTTTGATCTCCCTGGGACAGGTGGTGGCCCGTTTCGGTGCCAAGGACAAGATTCGCTGCAATACCGTGGCCGCGGGTCTGATCGCATCGGAGATGGCACAGGCCGGCCTGCAGTCGGCCGTGGTCAACAAGGCGGCGGAAAATATTCTGTTGGGCACCATGGGCGCGCCTGAGGACGTTGCCGACGCCGTGGTGTTTTTGGCCTCCGATCAAAGTCGCTACATCACCGCGCAAACAGTGAACGTCAACGGCGGCCTCTATTTTTAACCCATCAGGTCATTGCCATGAATAACAGTCAAAAGACCCTGTGGATGGTCAGCGGTGGCATACAAGCGGTACCGGCGATTCGTCTGGCCAAGCAGATGGGTTTGTTTGTGGTGGTCAGTGATATGAATCCCGATGCCCCCGGTTTCGCCCTGGCGGACGATCGTGTTATTGCTGACACCTACAATGTCGAGGCGACGGTCGCTGCCGCGGAGTCCTATCACAAAAACAAAAGGGCACTGGACGGTGTCATCTGCGTGGCCTCCGATGTCCCGCTCACGGTGGCCAGTGTGGCGCACCGTTTGGGGCTGCCCGGCATTCCTCTGGAATCGGCACGCCTGGCGACCAACAAGCTCGCCATGAAACAGAAATTTCAGCGGGACGGCGTCGCCATTCCGTTTTTTCAGGAGATCGACAGCGTGCAACAGCTGCGCGAAATCTACCTGGAAAAAGGCCAGACGCTGGTGATCAAGCCGATCGACAGTCGCGGCAGTCGCGGCGTGCTGCGCCTGGGTGAGGGTGTGGACCTGGATTGGGCCTTTGACCACGCCAGGTCGCAATCGCCCACCGGTCGCGTCATGGTGGAGGCCTATCTCGACGGACCACAGATCAGCACCGAGAGCATCATGCTGGACGGTGTGGCGCACACGCCGGGTTTTTCCGACCGCAATTATGAATTACTCGAGGTGTATGCGCCGCACTTTATCGAAAACGGCGGTGAGTTGCCCAGTCATATTCCTGCCCAGCAACAGGAGGCCGTTAAGGTATTGGTGCAACAGGCTGCGCTGAGCATGGGGATTCGCAACGGCGTGGTCAAGGGCGACATCGTCGTACACCAGGGTAAACCCTATGTCATAGAGCTGGCCGCGCGCCTGAGCGGCGGATTTTTCTGTACCCATGAAATTCCCTTGAACACCGGTGTGGACTTCGTCGGCGCGATGATCAGACTCTCGCTGGGCTTGCCGGTAGCGCCGGCGGACCTGCAACCCAGGTTCCTGCGCCACATCGTGCAACGCTACCTGTTCCCCAAGCCCGGGCGTATTGTCGCCATTGACGGTGAGGAGGTGGTACGTAAATTACCCGGAGTACTCGAGGTAGTCGTCTCCGCCAAAGTGGGTGACGTGATCGCTTCGCCGAAAAACTCCGGCGGTTCCGCCGCCATGGTGATTGCCACCGGCGATTCGCGCGAACAGGCCATTCAACATGCACAACACGCCATTGCGCAGTTTCGTGTCGTGACCCAATGAGATCGAGCATTGACAGATGAGTCGCCTGAATCTGTTCGCCATATTTCATTTGAACCTTGCCTTCTCCTCCATCGAAGAGGAGCAATACCCGCAGGTGATCGAAAAGTGTTACTGGCCTTTGTTGCGCCTGATGGAGAAGTATCGCCTGCCTTTCGGCATCGAGGTCACTGCCTATACCCTGAACATCATCCAACGGCTCGATCCCCAGTGGGTGCAGACCCTGCGTCGATTATTGGAAAAGGGCATTGGCGAGTTTATCGGCAGCGGTCATGCCCAATTGATCGGCCCGCTGGTGCCGGCGGAAGTAAACGCGGCCAATCTGCGCCTGGGCAATGCCGCCTATGAGCAACTCCTCGGGCGTCGTCCCGAGATTGCCCTGGTCAATGAACAGGCCTATGCACCGGGGTTAATCCCTTTATACAAACAGGCGGGTTACAAGGCCATCGTCATGGAGTGGGACAATCCGGCCGGTAGTCACCCCGAGTGGCCACGCACCTGGAGTTACCTACCGCAAAAGGTACAGGACGCAGAGGGTAACACCATGCCGGTGATCTGGAACCACTCCATCGCCTTTCAGAAGTTTCAACGTTATGTCCATGGTGAGCTGAACCTGCAAGAGTATTTGGATTATCTGCAAAGCCATTGGTCATCTCAGCCGCGTTGGTTGTCTCTTTATGGCAATGACGTCGAGGTGTTCGATTTCCGACCGGGGCGTTTTCATACCGAGGCCAATCTGCAGGCAGGGGAGTGGTTGCGTATCGATGAACTCTTTGCCTGCCTGCGCAAGGATGATCGTTTTCAGTTGGTTGCGACCAGCGATGTACTGCCCAGTCTGAAGCGCGCGGGTGCCGGTAATGTGTTGACACTGGAGTCGGCGCAGCAACCGGTACCGGTGAAGAAACAGGCCAAGTACAACATCAGTCGTTGGGCCTGCACCGGTCGTGACGATGTGCGTTTCAATACCTTGTGCCATCGCATCCACCAACATCTGTTGCGCACTCAATCAAATGATGACAATCAATGGCGCCAACTGTGTGAGTTGTGGGCCAGCGACCTGCGTACCCATATCACCGAGAAGCGTTGGCATAAGGCCGGTGCGCGCATGTCATCTGCATTATCGGCATTAGGCCTGTCCGCAGACCTGGCGAGAGCCGCCGATGTGGAGGCGTGTGCCACATCGAGCATGCCGCAAGTGCCGGGGATGGAGATCACACAACAGCACCATGATCTACATATCCGCACCGACAAGCTGTCGATCACATTGAATACCTATCGCGGCCTGACCCTCAAGTCGTTGGCCTTTCGTGCCCATAAATTCAAGCCCGTTGCCGGTACCCTGGCCCATGGCTATTTCGACAATATCGCCCTGGGGGCCGACTACTACACCGGCGTCACCACCATCGAACTGCCTATGGAACATAAACGCATCACTGATCTTGTACAGGTAACCCCACGCTATTGCCTGGAGAGTGACTGGCTGAGGATCGAGGCGGTGATACCCACAGCCAAGGGTGACATGATCAAGTGCGTGCGTATCCACCGGCAGGAACAGCGCGTGCAACTATCGATAGATTTTCCCGGCTGGCAGCGACCGCATGGGGTGGTTAGGGTTGGCTGCGTGACGCTGTTACCGGAGGCCTTCAAGCCGCCGATATTATTGGCCGCGATCAACGGTGGCCGACAATGGCAGGGCCATCGCCTGGTGTCTGAGGTCAATCAACCGGCGCCAGCCTCCACTTTGGTCTCCTGTAACGCCGGTTGGGGTGCAACCTCCGGCCGGATCCTGATCGGCGATCAATCCCGACAGCTGCTGCTCGCCTGGAATCCGGCAGAGTGTGCCGCCTTTCCCCTGGTGGTGCACAAACCCAGTACACCCGGCGCCCTGACGCGGATCATGTTCTCCCTGGCGGAACTGGACGAGAGCAGTAAACCCGGTGGCACACTGCCCGGTTTCGCCCTCACGCTGTCGCCTTTTTCCGGGCATGGAATGTGATGGTGGTTTGAGATGGCAAAGAAGTTGAACCTGGCATTGATCGGATTGGGACGGGTGGCGTGGCTGCTGGAGAATGACCCCTTGCGCGCCAAGCCCTGCACCCACCTGGGGGCCTGGCTGCAGCGCAAGGATGTGCGTCTGGTGGCCGGCTGCGACACCAATCCCGAGCGGCGCGCCCTGTTCAAGCAGCACTACCCCAAGGCCGAAGTGTATGCAGATTATCGCCAGATGTTACAGGAACAACGTCCCGAGTTGTTGACCATTGCCGCCTATGCAACCGAGAGGGCGCAGATGGTCAAGGATTCCGCCAAGGCCGGTGTTAAAGGTATCTGGTGCGAGAAGGCCATGGCCAGCAATCTCAAAGAGGCCGACGCCATTATCCGGACCTTGAAACGTCACGACACTAAAATGATCGTCTCCTATGTCCGGCGCTGGTCGCCCAATTACCTCAAGGTGCGTGACCTGATCCAGCAGGGGGCCATCGGCCACCTGGAGAGCGTCACCAGCCACTTCAGCGGCAATATGATGCACACCGGTACACATGCGTTCGATGTCCTGCGCCTGTGGTGTGGCGAGGTGGAGTCGGTACAAGCGTGGCTGGACCGTGGTCGGTGGCGCAGCCAACAGAGCGGCTACCGTTTTAGCAAGGACAAACAGATCAACGACTACGGCGGTTTTGCCTTGTTGCACTTCAAAAACGGCGTGCGCGGCGCGGTCCACGGCAATGACAAGCGCTATTTCCGCTTTGAGTTCGAATTGCTGGGCAGCGAGGGCATGATCCGCGTCGGCAACACCCAATTGGAATTGTGGAATCGGGCCGCCTCCAAACAGGCGCAGGGCTTCAGCGAACTACAGCGGGTGGATTTTCCCCCGCTGACCGGACGCAATATCTGGAGTGCGGCAGTGGAGGATCTGTTGGCAGCCGTGCGCAAGGGCAGTGTGGTAAGTTGTTCCGCCCACGACGCCCGCGCTGCCCTGGCCATCGGCCTGGCCATGCATCAAAGCGAAAATCGTCGTCATCGTTTGATTGATATCAAGGACGTTGACCGTGAACTGACTGTATTGAGCCGCTGAATATGACGAGCGCCAAGACCAACAATCTGGCGGTAATTAGCAAACGCTGGCCGCACTTGGTGACTTCTTTGTCCGCCAAGGGGAATTATGCCGTGGACGAGACTCTACCCTTGGCCACGCCGGTTATTCAGGGACTGCATTTATGCAGCGGCTATGACCGGCAAAGAGAAGGACATTGGCAGGCGCAGTGGGTACCCGAGGGAACCGGCATTGCCTGGGTGTATGGCATAGGCAGCGGTGAATGTATTAGAAGTCTGTTACACAGAGACGGTCTTGAACGTTTGGCTGTTGTCATTGTAAGTAAGTCCTGCACCCAGGCCTCGTTGAGCAGCTTCGATCACGGCGACTGGTTGAGCGACCCGCGCGTGGAGTTGACCTTGGCCGATAGCCGTTTTGAATTTCAGGCGCCGTTTGCCGCCATTCCCGCCTGTGTGCGTCTGGCCGATAGAGAAGTCGAGCGGTTGCGCGATCTGATCCAACTGGAGCTGAATACGCCCTATATCAACGCCCGTTTCGCCGCCAACCCGCAGTTTCAGGCGCAGATCGAGGCCAATCTGGAGTTAGTGGCCCAGGACGCCGATGTGGCGGAGCTGTTTGACACCTTGCCCGGTGTCCGCGTTGTTGTCTGTGGTGCCGGCCCGTCGCTGGCGGAACATTTCGATTATTTAAAAAAGGCCCAGCGACCGATTGTAGCCGTGGACGGCGCAGTTATCCCATTGATTAATAAAGGTATAATCCCCGACTTTGTGGTGTCGATGGATGGCCATCAGGCGGTAACCCGGTTCTTTTCCAACAATGATTCGCGTCTGGCCAAATCCTCCCTGATCTACTTTCCGGTAGTTCAGCATCAGATACCTAAACAGTGGCCTGGTAAACGCTATGTCGCCTACTCCCAGGGACTACTCTACGCAGCGGCTAGAGAGCGCCATCCCAAGGCCAGTCTGTTTGCGGCCGGTTCCGTGGCGCATCCCGCGGTGGATCTAGCAGTGCATATGGGGGCTACTCAGGTAGAGCTGGCCGGGCTGGATTTTTCCTATCCGCGAGATCAAAGCCATGTCGCGGGTTTTGCCCTGCAATCATCCGTTCCTTCGTCGGCGCGGCAGCACCATTCGTTGGTCGACGGGTTTGGCAATAGGGTAGCCAGCCAAGCCAATCTGATAGGTTATCTACGCGACTTGGAAATCTACGTGGCGCAGCATCCGCAGGTGCGCTTTGTCAATCTCAGCCGCTCTGGAGCGAGAATTCAAGGTACGACATATCCAGAAGGGATCGCTACCGATGGATGAACTCGTTCAAATGGTGGACGAGGCGGGGCAGGCCTTTGCCTTAGGCATGGAGGGAGCAGCTGGGAATTTGCTTGCCCGGCTGATGCAACGTGTAACACAAAATCTGCAAAGCCGTGGTATGCAAGGTGTAACGCAACAGGATATCGAATTGTTTCAAGCCATACTGGCTGCACAGGAGCGGGTTGATTATAGCTATCTGGCGGATCTGTTGTTGTATCGGCTGCGACAGTCAGCCTTGATCAAACCTTGAATTGACTGACCAGCATCTGTAGCTGTTGGGAGACCTGTTCCAACTCCTCGCTGGATCGATTGGCTTGTTTACTACCGTCGGCCGCCTGGTCGGCGATAACACTGATTTGATTGATGCTATGGTTGATCTGATCAGCGGTAATGCTCTGTTCTTCCGCCGCGCTGGCGATCAAGGCATTCATATCCTTGATCTTGGCCATGGCGTCGGTGATGGCGTCCAGGGAGGTGCCTGCCTCACCGGCGCGACTGATGGTTTTTTCCGCCTTGTCCTGACTCACTTGAATGGCACTGACCACGCGACCCGATTCCGTTTGCAAGTTTGCTATGATGTTCTGAATCTCTTCCGTCGACTCCTGGGTACGGGTGGCCAGCGTGCGCACCTCGTCGGCAACTACAGCGAAGCCACGACCGTTTTCTCCTGCGCGTGCTGCCTCGATCGCAGCGTTTAATGCTAACAGGTTGGTCTGTTCGGCAATACCTTTGATAACGCTCAAGACTGTGCCTATTTTGTCGCTGTGTTTTTCCAGTTCGCCGACCACATGTCCGGTTTTTTGCACCTCCTGGACCAATTCATTAATGGCATCAATGGCAATGGAGACGACCTTTTTACCATTTTGAGCCTGATCATTGGCCTCAAGCGCCCGCTCAGATGCCGTATGCGTATTGCGCGAGACCTCGGTGATGGTGGCAGCCATCTCATTGACTGAGGCGGCGACATTTTGCGTCTCCTCACTCAGATGGTTGTTGAATTGCTGGGCCTGGTTGGAGACGGTGTGTACCTGGGCGGACGATTGGCTGAGCTGTTCGGTGGCCTCTTTTACCTGATTCATGATCGACTGCAGCTTTTCCACGAAGGCATTGAAGCCTGTAGCCAAGCGCGCCAATTCGTCGCGACCTTTTACCGGTAGACGAATCGTTAAATCACCTTCGCCGCGAGCCATATGTTCCAGGTTATCGACCACCGCGCCCAGACTTTTACTGATGCTGACGGAGATAATGTAGGCGACTCCACCGAGCAGGAGAATAACAACAACGCCGGTGACAAGGCCCATGATCAAGGCACGGTTCTGACTATCGTCGGCGGCCTTTATAGTACCAGTGAATTCACTGTAAATATAATTGCGGAGTTCCTTCTGCGAGGGTTCAAAGACTTCGAGTTTTTCCACGAGTGCAACCGCTTGTTGCTGAATTTGCTCCTCTGTGGCTTCGCCTTCAATCATACTGTTGGCCACCTGCTTCGCCAATTTGAAGTAGTCGTTGAACAAATCGAAGATGCCATCAGCCTGGTGACCTATTTCTTGAGAAATATCACCGATATCTTTGACGTTTTTTGCATATTGGTCGGCCAGGCCCTGCGCCGTATTCAGCATATCCGTTTCTGCCGCGGCGACGGCGTTATTCAGGGTATCTTTGATGCGCTCAGTTAGCGCGATATTTTGGTCCAGTTTCTCCAGAATCGGAAAAAGTGTATCGTGTATTGTTGTCAGGCGATGGGCATTTTGCGCGGACACCGAAAAGTTGATGGCCAGATAAACGCAAAATCCGCCAATACCAACAATGGCTATGGCAGCGATTTTTTGTTTGATTCCCAGCCGCAACATGTTTTATAGCGTTCCGCTTTACAATGGTACCCCTGACGCCGATGTTGCAGGCGTAAGGGGTACCTATTTAAAGTCTACTTCACGGTATAAATTACTTTTACAGAGCTATTGACCGAAGATGCATCGACATAGGCGATCGCCTCGCGATTTTCAGCTACCCACTTGATGACATCCTCATCGCGATTTTTTACCGTTGGCGGAGTTCCCTTGCCGGTAAAGATCAGCTTGGACCAGTAGGCCTTGAGCTGGGTAGGCGACTTTTTTACCACCTTCTTGTAAAAGAGGTTTTTCGCCGAACTGTCCTTAAGGTCAACTGCAACCGCGCTGGACCCCTGCGGAAAGGTTTTGGCCTTGCCAAGATAGATACGCTTGATGTCATTTGCTGACATCTTACTGACCTTGTTGGCCGGGTTGACGATAACGGCCACATCAGCCTGCGCCTCTGCCAGCGGGGTATTAAGCAGTGCCACCGCCAGGGCAGCTAACACGAAATGTTGTTTTTTACATGGTTTCATTGCTCTCTCCCACGTCGTTAGAATACGAAATCCATAGTAAAGCTTATGACCTTACCTTCGATTTTTTCGCCAGCCTCTTCCATGTTGACCATGGTGTAGTCCAGTTTGATATCAGAGACTTCAGTCATATTGTATTTGATGCCGACACCCAGGGAGGTTTGTTCTTCATCGTCTACCTTGCGCGATGCGGATGTTACGTGAGGCAGTACATTGCCGATACGGTAACCCAGAGTTACATATTGGCCAGTGGTGGTAACTTCGTCCGCCGTGGCTGTAGCGTTTTCGAACATCAGGACTACGTTGAACATATCCATGGAGATGCCGTAGTTGATAACAGTGTTCTCAATTCCGTCGGATTCAACTACAGTACCGCCCAGTGCCTGCACAATGGCGTCCAGCTCTTTGCTGCCCATGGTTATGGTGTGGCTGTTGTAGCCCGCAATTACACTAAGACCTTCGTTACCGAAACTTAATTTGGCACCCATCATATTGGTAATGGTGTACATTTCACCGGCTCCATCGCCGCCATAGACCTGCATACCCAGTTCATAGTCGCCCATAGGTACGACATAGCCCAGACTCAATCCGGAGAATGCCTCGAAGACCAGTGGGCTGCCCGCCTCCGCTTCAAGGTTGTAGATCTCCTGCGGTGGACGTACCCAAGGTTGACTCAGGCCGACATCGTAATAATCGGAAACCAGCAGATTGGGATATTTGATGCGTCCCATGTTAAGACTGAGGCTGTCGTTCAGTCGATAGGAGGCGAAGGCCCAGTCGAGGATCATGTTGTAGTTACCCTCAGCGCCGGAGGCGTAGAGCTGGCCGGCTACCGACCAGTGCTCATCAAGACTACCCGCCACGTTGAGACCGAAATGGGTGTCGCCGGTATTGCCATCTTCACCGATACGCTCCAGATAGGGTTCTTCAAAGCCACTGGCAGTGGCGTAACCGGTAGTCAGAAACCCATTGAGTTTGATGCCCTCTGCGGCCATGGCCCCGGAAACAAAACAGTGGGCAGCGATTAACGCGGCCAAGGTGGTTTTGACTGGTTTCTTCATAATCCCTCCCTTGCTGAGGATTGATTTAAAAAATTCATTAAAAATAGGGGTAGTTATTGCTACCTCACGATTGTCCGGGCCCAACTACTTGAGAGTGCGTGCAAAAAAAAGCGGTTATTGTGATTAGGTTACTGGGACTTATAGCGGCAGTAGGGTGGTTTGCCTTAAATAAAAATGGTTGAATCTGAACTAAATAGATTTTATCTGAGCGGTTATTAAACCAAGTAATAGTCTAGGTTAATTGTGCAATGGCCCAGGCGATATGCTCTTGCACCAGGTCGGAGCTGGTGGGCAATCGTTGCTGTAACGCACTTTGAATGGCGTGATTGGCGGTAGAGTTACCCAAGGCTACGGCCAGATTGCGTTGCCAGCGTTCGTAGCCGATGCGGCGTATGGCAGAGCCTTCGGTATTGGTGAGAAAGGTGGTCTCGTTCCATTGAAATAAGGTCAATAGTGTCGCCTGATCGAGGTGGTGGCGGGGAAGAAAATCCGCTTCCTGGGTGATTGCCGCAAATCGGTTCCACGGGCAAAAAAGCTGGCAATCGTCGCAGCCATAGATGCG
>DKAX01000084.1 GCA_002450975.1 Proteobacteria bacterium UBA6915 | reverse complement strand
GCTCTATCAGCGCAGCGCCGATATTTTTCTCGGTGTCCCCTTCAATATCGCCTCTTACGCGTTGTTAACCTTGATGGTCGCACAGGTCTGTAAACTGCAACCGGGTGAGTTTATTCATACACTGGGTGATGCCCATCTCTATAGTAATCATCTGGAGCAAACCAAAGAGCAGTTGTCACGCAAACCCTATCCGTTACCGGTGATGCGTATCAATCCCGATGTGACGTCTATCTTTGATTTTAAATTCGAGGACTTCGAGTTGGTGGGATATGAAAGTCATCCCCATATTAAGGCGCCAGTGGCTGTGTAAATAAACGCCCCATAAGGGGCGTTTTTGTTTAGAACTTGTATTGTATCCCACCGTAGATATGATTAAGCGGGTCGCCGCCACTGGTGATCTGTAGCTGTGTCCATTCCGCGATGATGTCGTAATCCTTTTTGATGTCGTAGACCACGCCGGCCCCAAAGGATAATCCAGTATTGCGCTCCGATCCGCAATCGGGTGAGCAACTGCTGGAGAGCATGGCAAATCCTGCGCGACCGCGCGCACTCAGACCCGCCACCTGTTTAATGCGGTATTTATAAACGCCGTAGGCGCCGACACTGAAGTAACTGACAGTATAGGTATCAGTGGTGGATTGATAGCGCGGCTCCAGCGTGATCGGGTCGAAGCCATTGACCTCGGTGTAGGTCACATCCAGTGACGGTGCCAGCAGGCTCTTGGTCAGTTCGACTTCTAAAAAGACATTTTGTAGTTTTTTGCTGAATTCCTTGAGGTGTTTGCCGGCGCTCAGGTTCAGGCTGATGCCCATGTTGTAATCCTTGATGCTGCTCATTGCCAGCGAGGCATCGGCATAGTCGAGGTAGGTGCCCGCCTGACTTTTGCTATGAACGCCCTTGCTGGATTTTTTTGCCGCCAGGATGTTGCCGCTGAAAATCAGCAGGCCGGCGCTAGTTAGCGCAACTATAGAATTTCTCCAGTAGGCGTTTTTCATGCGAATACCTCCTTCCAAACAAGGTTGCAGAATTTAACGACCTATTTACCCGGCGCTTTAGCCGTTTTGTAGGGATTTGCCGCGGTCTGATATCGATATGTGTGAGCAATTTCAAGGCTTTTGTCGCTATTTAACGGAATTTACTAAGGAAATTAATCTGTTTGACGATAATTCAACAGGTATTTAATAAAAAGAGATGTGACGTAGGAGGGTGTCTATGAACTCGAGGTTAGCGCTGTTGTTGGCGCTATCGACGACCTTTTATCTGGTTGCCTGTAGCGAAGAGGACCCAGCTCCTGAGTTAAGTAAGATCAGCAGTATCGCAGAGGGAGGTATGGCCTTTGCTGCAGTAGTCGATTCACGCAGCTCAGGCAAGGCCATCGGTGAAAGTATGTCGTCCCTGGATATGCCCGATATTCCGGGTTTTAACTCCTTCGTTCAACGTATGCAACAAAGTATGCCGTTGATGCAGTCCAAGGCGCGCGCCGCCTTTATCGGTCAAGTTGAGTTATTACAGGTCTCGGATCGCGTATTGGCGCCGGCCATGCGCAAGGCGCGCAGTTTTGCTGCCAGCGAGTCCCGCCTGTACGATTGTGATGTCGGTTCGGTCAAGTATACCGTCGACTACGCGTCGGTGGGTTATATGAAAGGCATCAGCGTAACCTTCGATAATTGCCAGATGGGCAGTACAGTGACAAATGGTAAGTTCGGCTGGAGTCTGGATATTCCGCAATCCACATCGACAAGCACTAATGATCTGCCTGACACCAAGATCAAGTTCTATTTTGGCGGCGGGGCCACTAGTGACAATAAAGGCGCCATTTTCACCATCAAGGACTACAGCGACAATACATTGACCACTTTGCAACAGACTGCGATGTATAAATACAGTCTGGTAATTAAAATGAACGAGCTGGATGCATGGTCGATAGTCAACAATGGACAAATAGTCTCAATCAATCATGTCAGTCAGGTTGCCAGGAGCACCGAGTATGACGATTTTTCAGTGTCTTTCGGTGGATCGCTGGCGGATCTGTACTACGAAATTGACAGTGAGATATATTGGAAAATCAACGGCACTATCAGCACATACAAGGAAGATGCCACTACCAGCGAATCACCCGATGAGACTACCGAGGTTGCCTTTACCGATTTCAAAGAGTCCATCGCCTATCTGTACTCGGGCATGACCGGCGGGGATTACCAGATTACCCGTGAAATGAACGGTATCATTGCAATCAGCCACACACCGACAGAGTGTGGTGACGGGGTGTTCTCCCTCAAAACCGAGGCACCGATACGATATCTGGTGTCCTATTCAGAACCCGATCACTATACCGGCGGTACCCTGGTAATCAATGGCGATGCTAAAATTCAGTATGGGTACGATGGCAGTTCCGATACCTATGTAATGACGGTGGGTGGTCAAACCACGACCTACACCGACGCGACGTTGGATAGTGTTTGCCTGTTACCATAGACAGGCGGCAAAAGAACGTCCAAAGCCCGGTTTATGCCGGGCTTTTTTGTTTAACGTAGGCGTATTTTGGTGGGATAATGGCGCCTGTTCATTTTTCGGAGCCGGTATGAAAAAGGTGTTATTCGTCTGTGTTGAGAACTCCTGCCGCAGCCAGATGGCAGAAGGCCTTGCCCGCCTGCTGGGCGATGGTGTTGTAGAGGTTCACAGCAGTGGTTCGCGACCCAGCGGTAAGGTCAACGAAAAGGCCATTGCCGCCATGGCGGATATTGGCTATGACCTGGGTACCCATGTCTCCAAGGGATTGGATGAGATTCCGGCTCTGGAATATGACTATGCCATTACCATGGGCTGTGGCGACGAGTGTCCGACGGTGCGTGCACGTCAACGTGAAGACTGGCAGATACCCGATCCCAAGCACATGGAGCCAAAGCAGTTTGCCCAGGTACGCGACTTGATTCGTGACAAGGTCGAGGACTTGATTCGTCGTTGTCGCGCGGTGGAATGACAATGAGAATCTCCATGATCGCCGCCATGTCCGATGATTTCGTCATCGGCATCGAAAACCGCCTTCCCTGGAAACTCCCTGCCGATATGCAATGGTTTCGTGCCCAGACCATGGGTAAACCCATTGTCATGGGGCGCAAGACCTTTGAGTCTTTCGGCGCCAAACCACTGCCCGGGCGGCGCAATATTATCATTACACGTGATCCCGAGTATGTCGCCCCTGGCGGCGTGGTGGTGCACAATATAGAACAGGCACTGACTGCCGCCGGTGAGGTGTCGGAGGTGATGGTTATCGGCGGTGCCTCGTTTTATGAGCAGATGCTGGCCCGCGCTGATCGTCTTTATCTGACATTCGTTCACGGTGATTTTGCAGGAGATGCCTGGTTCCCGCGTTTTGATATCGAAGAATGGCGT
>DKAX01000246.1 GCA_002450975.1 Proteobacteria bacterium UBA6915 | reverse complement strand
ATTTGATATCAGCTTGCGGGCGCTAAACAAATGCAGCTAAAGAGGAGACGGGACCCGCTTTAGCAAAGCGGGTTTTTGCGTTTATGGGCCACAAGAAAACAGGAACAGCATCATGAAAGAACAGGACTGGGAACTGGAAACCCTGGCGGTCAGGGCAGGGCAACATCGGACACATGAATGTGAACATTCTGATCCCATCTTCATGACTTCCAGTTACGTGTTTGGCAGTGCGGCCGAAGCCGAGGCGCGTTTCAAGGGTGAGATTCCTGGCAATATCTATTCGCGCTTTACCAACCCCACCGTGCGCATGTTTGAGCAGCGCCTGGCGGCCCTGGAGGGCGGCGAGCGTTGTGTTGCCACGGCTTCCGGCATGTCGGCGATTCTCTCCACTTTCATGGCCCTGCTTCAGAACGGCGAGCATATCGTCGCATCAAGGGCGATTTTCGGCACTACCACTGTGTTGCTGGATAAGTACATGGCCAAGTTTGGTGTCGAGACCACTTTTGTAGACCTGACCGATAGTGATGTCTGGCGCAGAGCCATTAAGTCCAACACCCGCCTTCTGTTTTTGGAGACCCCCTCCAATCCCTTGACCGAGGTGGCCGATGTCAAAGCCCTGGCCGACCTGGCCCATGAGCATGATTGTTTGCTGGTGGTGGATAACTGTTTTTGCACGCCGGCACTTCAACGGCCGTTCGAATTCGGTGCGGACATCGTAATTCATTCCGCCACCAAATATATCGATGGTCAGGGTCGCTGTGTCGGCGGTGCTGTGGTTGGTAACAAGGAGCTGGTCGGGGAACATGTCTACGGCTTCCTGCGCACCGCCGGGCCGACCATGAGTCCGTTCAATGCCTGGGTCTTTCTCAAGGGGTTGGAGACCTTGCGTATTCGCATGCAGGCCCATTGCAACAGTGCGCTGGACCTGGCCATTTGGCTGCAGGAGCAGCCGGCAGTGGCGCGCGTCCACTATCCCGGTTTACCGCAACATCCCCAGCATCGTCTCGCGGCCAGTCAGCAAAAAGGCTTCGGTGGGGTGCTTTCTTTTGAAATCAAAGGCGGGCAGGCGGCGGCCTGGCAGGTGGTCGATAACACCCGTCTGTTGTCTATTACCGCTAACCTGGGCGATACCAAGAGCACTATCACCCACCCGGCTACCACTACCCACGGTCGTTTGACGCCGGAGCAGAAGGCAGAGGCCGGTATCGGTGACGGATTATTAAGGATCGCGGTCGGGTTGGAGGACATTGGGGATATCAAGGCCGATCTGGCGCGAGGCTTGGACCGACTGCGCTGATTGATCCATGACCGATCGGCGTGACACAGCCCGGCGGATCTATCAGGCTGCACTGGCGGCGGTCGAGGGGCGTCGCTGTGTACGCGGCTATCTGGCGGCCAACCCCTTGCCGAAGGGGGAACCGGTGTATCTGCTGGCTATAGGTAAGGCGGCTGCCAGTATGGCCTTGGGGGCGTTGGACGAATATGGAACGCGCATAGTCCAAGGTCTGGTGATTACCAAGGCAGGGTTTGTCGATGCGGAGATGGCCGTTTTTCCTCAAATCCACTGTTTGGAATCCAGCCACCCCGTTCCGGACCAGCGCTCACTGGTTGCCGGGGAGCGGCTGCTTCGTTTTGTCCATGCACTGCCCGTAGATGCGAAGGTCCTGTGTCTGATCTCCGGTGGGGCATCGGCATTGGTGGAGGCGCCGCTCCCGGGGGTATCTCTTGACGAATTGGCAGCGATCAACGATTGGCTGTTAGCCAGTGGCCTGGATATACAGGCAATAAACCAGGTGCGTAAGGCCCTGTCCCATATAAAGGGTGGAGGCTTGGCTGGTCTTTTAGCCAGACAGCGGGTGGTTGCTCTCTATATATCCGATGTCCCCGCTGATGACCCTGCGGTCATCGGTTCCGGGCTCCTGCTCAGAAAGTCCGGCAAACTTCCTGACAATTTGCCTCACTGGCTCAGGGATAAGTTGTCTTCGGTGGTTCCCGAGTGTGGCGGCAGCGGGGCGATTTCCCACAATATTGTCGCCAACTTGGAACAGGCCTTGTTGGCGGCTGAGGCAGAGGCTCAATCCTTGGGTTTACTTGTGCGTCGGTTGGCGGGGATGTCCGGAGAGGATGCCGTTGAGGCCGGACGTCGAATTGTACGGGAATTACTGGCTGGTCCGGTAGGGGTGGTCATTACGGGTGGTGAACCGCTAATAACTTTACCTGAGCGGCCTGGGCGGGGGGGGCGTTGCCAGTCTTTGGCCCTGAGTGCCGCTATCCAGCTAACGGGGATGGTTGGTCCGGTTGTCTTGGCGGCCGGTAGCGACGGCAATGACGGTCCCGGTGAGGCAGCCGGGGCGCTGGTGGATGGCGGAACGATAGCCCGTGGATTGGCGCAAGGTCTGGATGCCCGGCAATGTCTGTTCAGCGCAGACGCCGGTCGCTTCCTGGCAGCCAGTGGTGACCTGTTTTCCACAGGGCCGACGGGGAGTAATGTGACCGATGTCGTTATTGGTCTGCGATAGGCTTGGCCCATAAGATTTTGGCACACGAAAAAGGCGTGATGGACATCGCCAAGCCCGTGTTTTAGCGATTTCGATGGCACTTATATTGCTTTTACGTTTTCCCGAAATCACTTATTTTGAAGTGTGATCGGAGTGACAAAAAAAATTTACCGGGAAAAAAGCAGATTTATAGTGATAAAAGGTGTACAAACAAGCGGTTAACAGTTGTTGATGTCATAGTTGGGGGGCTAAACCAAAATTCAATTACACCGATATATGGTGTACGAGCGAGTAATTTATTACTCACATTTCAAATAGGTCTTAATGGGTTAACAAATTGGTAGGTGGGAGGTTTGACGATGAAAAAGGGTGGGCCTGATATCATGACGGTTCTGGCGGTAGTGGTTGGCTTAGGCATGATGGTGACCCTGTACGCCCAGGCGCGTGACACTAACGATGTTGTCAACAACATCAGCAAGAGCGCAGGGATTTATACCGTTAGCGGTAAATAAGGAATCTTGATCGCAGCCGGGTAGGTGGTTTACGAGCCCGGCGCATAAAAAATCTACAGCACCTTACGGCACTGTAGATTTTTTTTGTATACGCGTTTTGTCTGGTGAGATCTATTTCTGTTTTTCAATCATGGCATAAGCCGAATGATTGTGGATTGACTCGAAATTTTCCGACTCCACGGTGTAATAGGTAATACGATTATCGGCATTAAGACGTGCAGCCACGTCGCGCACCATATCCTCGACAAATTTGGGATTGTCATAGGCGCGTTCTGTCACGTATTTTTCATCAGGACGTTTCAACAGGCCGTAGAGTTCGCATGAAGCCTCCTGTTCTACGATATCTATCACATCCTCGATCCAGACAAACTCCCTGGTCTTGACACCAACAGTGACGTGGGAACGTTGGTTATGGGCGCCGTAATCGGAGATTTTTTTGGAACAGGGGCACAAGCTGGTCACTGGCACCTGTACCTTAATGGTCAGGCTGGAGTCCTTGCCGGATATTTCACCAATGAATGTGACTTCATAGTCCATTAGACTCTGCACCTTGGAGATGGGCGCGGTCTTGTTGACGAAGTAGGGGAAGCTCATCTCGATATGGCCTGACTCCGCTTGCAGCGTCTGGGTCATTTCACTCAACATATCCTTGAAGGATTTGACCGAGATTTCCCGTTCGTGGTTGTTCAGTATTTCCACGAAGCGTGACATGTGGGTGCCCTTGAAGTTGTGAGGCAGGTCCACGTACATATTGAAATTGGCGATGGTGTTTTGCTCACCGACGCTACGGTCACGCACCCGGATAGGGTGGCGAATGTCTTTAATGCCAACCTTGTTGATAGGAATGCGGCGCGTATCCCTGCTGCTTTGTACGTCAGCGATACATTGTTCTTTATTGCTGGTCTCGGTCATGATCAATCTTCCTCGTGGTAACGCACGCAGGCGTTGTCAGTTTCCCAGAGTGTTACCGCCAGAACCCGTACTCGTTCATTATTGATCTGCCGGGCGATCTCACTGTAGATATGGCTCGCCATGTTTTCCGCTGTTGGATTGATTTTGTCAAAAGGGGGGATTTCGTTGAGATAGCGGTGGTCCAGGTTGCCGGCAACTTCACGTGCTACCCTTTTGATTTCCTTGAAATCCATACCCATGCCCAGATTGTCCAGTTCGCTGGCAATCACCTCAACCTCGACTTTCCAGTTGTGTCCGTGCAGGCGCCGGCAATCGCCGGGATAGTCGCGCAGACTGTGGGCGGAGGCAAAACTGGTCAATACCTTTAATGTGTAACGGGCGGCCATCGGTTTATACTTGAGAAAAAAACTAGGAATTTAAGCTAGCGGGACGTTTTTGACAAGCCTGATCTTGGTAAAACTGATCCACGGCGGCGAGTATACCACGGCTGTCCAGGCCGCAGTCGGCCAAAAGCTGTTCGCGTGTGCCCTGTTCGATAAACAGATCCGGTAACCCTAGCAGCAGGGTCTCTTTTTGTATCCCCCGGTCAGCCAGCAGTTCCAAAACCGCCGCGCCGGCCCCACCCAGGCGGCTGTTTTCTTCCAGGGTTATCACTAGGTCATGGTCAGCGGCCAGCTCCAGAATCAGATCCTCGTCCAGGGGTTTGACGAAGCGCATATTGGCCACGGTGGCATCCAGGGTCTTGGCCGCTTCCAGGGCCTCTTTGACCAGGCTGCCGAAGGCCAGGATGGCGATTTTCCTGCCCCGGCGACGTATTTCACCCTTGCCGATAGGCAGGGATTGCAGGGCACGGCTGACCTCAATACCCATACCGCCACCGCGCGGGTAGCGTACGGCGCTGGGGCCGTTATGCAGAAATCCGGTGGATAACATGCGGCGACACTCGTTTTCGTCGGCTGGCGCCATGATCACCATATTGGGAATGCAGCGCAAAAAACTCAGGTCGTAGTTGCCGGCATGGGTGGCGCCGTCCGCGCCGACCAGCCCCGCGCGGTCGATGGCGAACATCACCGGCAGATCCTGCAGGGCGACATCGTGGATCAACTGATCATAGCCCCGTTGCAAAAAAGTTGAGTAGATGGCGACTACCGGCTTCAGGCCTTCACAGGCCAGTCCTGCCGCCAGGGTGACGGCGTGCTGTTCGGCAATACCGACATCGATGTAACGTTTAGGATAGCGTTGGGAGAAGGTCACCATACCTGAACCTTCACGCATGGCCGGCGTGATGCCCACCAGGCGCTCATCCTGTTCCGCCATGTCACACAACCAGTCGCCGAAGATTTGCGTGTAGGTGGGACCGCCGCCCTTGCTGGATAACATCTCCCCGGTATCGGGATCGAAGGCACCGACGCCGTGGTACTCGCAGGGATTGTTTTCCGCCGGGGCGAAGCCCTTGCCCTTTTTGGTGACCACGTGTAGAAACTGCGGCCCCTTCAGGGCACGCAGGTTTTTCAGGGTGGTCACCAGGGTGTCCATATCATGGCCGTCGATGGGGCCGATGTAGTTGAAACCCAGCTCTTCGAACAGGGTGCCAGGTACCACCATGCCTTTGACGTGTTCCTCGGCGCGGCGTGCCAGTTCCCACACGCTGGGCATGACGCCCAGCACTTTTTTGCTGCCTTCGCGCACCGTCGAATAGAGCTTGCCCGAGAGCATCTTGGCCAGGTAGTTAGACATGCCGCCCACATTGGGTGAGATGGACATGTCGTTGTCATTGAGTATGACCAGCAAATCCAGTTCCTGGTCGCCGGCATGGTTCAACGCCTCAAAGGCCATGCCGGCGGTCATGGCACCATCGCCGATTACGGCAATAGACTTGTGTTCGGTATTGAGTAATTTGGCGGCCATGGCCATACCCAGGGCGGCACTGATGGAGGTGCTGGAATGGCCGACACCAAAGGTATCGTAGGGACTTTCATCACGGCGTGGGAAGCCGGAAAGCCCGTTTTTCTGGCGCAGACTGGCCATTTGTTCACGGCGTCCGGTAAGAATTTTGTGGGGGTAACTCTGATGACCCACATCCCAGACCAGTTTGTCGTCAGGTGTATTGAATACATAATGCAGGGCGATTGTCAGTTCCACTGTGCCCAATCCGGCCGACAAGTGGCCACCGGTTTTTCCCACAGACTGAATTAAGAAGTCACGTAATTCTGTAGCCAGCAGTGGTAACTGCGCCGGTTCGAGCTGACGCAGATCTTCGGGAGTGTCTACGGAACGCAGCAAGGGAAACAGAGTGTTCTTGGTCATTCCACTGATTTCCGTAACGAGGTTGTCAAATCATCGCCGTTAGTAACGACCTGCACAAGCGGTGTCTTCATCTGGATTCAGAATCTCTAATAATTGCGATTAATAATATAGCGGGCCAGATTGCGCAGAGTATCGGCCCGTTGGTCAAATTCCGCCAGGGCCGCTACAGCCCGATCCACCAGCTCACGGGCCAGGGATTTGGCGGTGTCCATGCCCAGCAGACTGGGGTAGGTCGATTTCTGTCGTGCCTGATCGGAGCCTTGGGGTTTTCCCAGGGTTTCGGTATCTCCTTCTACATCCAGGATATCGTCCTGGATTTGGAAGGCCAGGCCGACAGCCTTGGCGTAATGATCCAAGTTGCTGAGTTGTCGGTGCTCGATCGCCGGTTTGCTCAATGCGGCCAGCATGACACTGGCGCGTATCAGCGCTCCTGTTTTGTGGATATGGATGTTCTCCAGTTCCGCCGAGGAGATTTCCCTACCTTCCGCTTCCAGGTCCAGGGCCTGGCCGCCGGCCATGCCTTTGGAGCCGCAGGCCTGGCCCAGTTGTTCGATCATGGTCAAGCGGATGTCAGCGGGGGCAATCATTGCTTTGTCGTTGGCCAGGATATAGAAGGCCAGAGCCTGCATGGCGTCACCGGCCAGGATTGCCGTGGCTTCGTCAAAGGCCTTGTGGCAGGTGGGTTTGCCTCGGCGCAGATCGTCATCGTCCATGGCCGGTAGATCGTCATGGACCAGGGAGTAGGCATGGATGAGCTCAAGGGCACAGGCTGGTCCATCTAACTGTTCCTGTGGGATGGACAAGGCCTCGCCGGTAGCATAAACCAGTATGGGGCGGACCCGTTTTCCGCCATTGAGGGCGGCATAGCGCATGGCCGCGTGCAGGCGTTCAGGTCGATCCTGGCCGGCAGGTAACCATCGATCCAATACACGATCGATGCGTTCCTGGCTTTGCTGCATAAATGACTTGAGAGGCACGGCGGTTCCCGGGTGATTTACGAATTGTCTGAGGTTTTATCGGCCTCGAAGGCCTGCGGTTTCGCCTGCTTATTTTTTTCCAGGAGGATTTGCACCTTTTGCTCTGCGTTTTCCAGGGCAGATTGGCATAGACGTACCAATTCGATACCCCGTTCGAAATCGGACAGCGACTGCTCCAATGTGGTCTCACCTTTTTCCATTTTTTCTACCAGACCTTCCAGTTCTTTCAAGGCCGGTTCAAAGGCAATAGGCGGGTTCTGCTTGGTTTTGGCCACGGTACGGCTCCGGCTAAAAAGATCACAAGGTTAAGCGAGCGGACGTTTAGGGTCAACGCGCATGCGGGAATTATAACGCAGTCAGCGTCATTGTTTTTAGCGACCTGACGGTTAGGCATACGAAATATGGCCGACCCTGGGGGCCATTTTTCCTTGCACGAATTCGCAAACCGGTTCACAAACTAGGGGTTAGGGCGCTATGGGATTCGTTGTCCGTTCAGTGCTGGCACGTTACACTAAGCGCCAATTTCACTGACAGTTACTGTCGGTGCGTGATTAACTAATTGAAAATAAAGAATTAAACCTATGGCTAAGACATACGACGCTGCGGATATCGAGGTCCTCAGTGGCCTGGAGCCGGTACGCAAGCGCCCAGGCATGTACACCCAGACCGAACGTCCCAACCACTTGGGCCAGGAGGTTATCGACAATTCCGTGGACGAGGCGATTGCCGGACACGCCAGCAAGATCGGTGTGGTGTTATATAAGGATGGCTCGCTATCGGTCTCTGACGATGGACGCGGCATGCCTGTGGACATCCACCCCAAGGAGGGCATTCCGGGTGTGGAGGTGATCCTGACCAAGCTGCATGCCGGCGGCAAGTTCTCCAATAAAAACTACCAGTTTTCCGGCGGTCTGCACGGTGTCGGTGTCTCCGTGGTCAATGCCTTGTCCAAACGCCTGGAGGTGTGGATCAAGCGCGATGGCCAGGAGTATTTCATTGCCTTCGAAGGCGGCAATAAAGTAACCGACCTTAAAGTCGTTGGCAGTGTCCCCAAGCGCGAGACCGGTACCACGGTGCGTTTCTGGCCCGACGAGAAATATTTCGATTCCCCCAAGATCAACGTCAAACAGATGCGCCATGTGTTGCGCGCCAAGGCGGTGTTGTGTCCCGGTCTGGAAGTGATCTTCCATGAAGAGGCCACCGGCCAGACCGATCAGTGGCGCTACGAGGACGGATTGAGCAGCTATTTGAGCAATGAACTGGCCGGTAATACCCTGCTGCCGGAGGTTCCTTTCCGCGGTGCCATGGCCGCCGAACACGAGGCGGTGGATTGGGCGGTGATCTGGTTGCCCGACGGTGGTGAAATTCTGGGTGAGAGTTATGTCAACTTGATTCCCACAGCGCAAGGCGGTACCCACGTCAATGGTCTGCGCACCGGTCTGACCGAGGCGGTGCGCGAATTCGCCGAGATGCGTAATCTGTTGCCCCGTGGTGTCAAGATCGCACCGGAGGATGTCTGGGATCGGGTCTGTTATGTCCTGTCGGTCAAGCTGGCCGATCCGCAGTTTTCCGGTCAGACCAAGGAACGCCTGACTTCGCGCGAATGCGCCCCCTTTGTGCAAGGGGTGGTCAAGGACAACTTTATCCATTGGATGGCGCAGCATGTCAGCGAGGGCGAGCGCATTGCCGAGATGGTGATAGCCGCCGCCCAAAGCCGTCTGCGTGCCGGTAAGAAGGTGGCGCGTAAAAAGGTGACCTCAGGTCCCGCACTGCCGGGCAAACTGGCCGATTGCAGTTCCTCCGATCCAACCCGTACCGAATTATTTCTGGTGGAGGGTGACTCCGCCGGTGGTTCCGCCAAACAGGCGCGCGACCGTGAGTTCCAGGCCATCATGCCGTTGCGCGGCAAGATCCTGAATACCTGGGAGGTCGATCCGGCACAGGTGTTGTCGTCACAAGAGGTGCACGACATCGCCATTGCTATTGGTGTCGATCCCGGTTCCGATGATTTGTCCGGTCTGCGCTACGGCAAGGTCTGCATTTTGGCCGACGCCGATTCCGACGGTGCCCACATTGCCACGCTGTTGTGTGCGCTGTTCGTGCGCCACTTCCCGACGCTGGTCAAGTCCGGGCATGTCTATGTCGCCATGCCGCCGCTCTATCGCATCGATGCCGGTAAGTCGGTGTTTTATGCCTTGGATGAGGCGGAGAAACAAGGCGTGCTCGACCGCATCACCGCCGAGAAGATCAAGGGCAAGGTGGGTATCCAGCGCTTCAAAGGCCTGGGTGAGATGAATCCCATGCAGTTGCGCGAAACGACTATTTCCCCGGATACCCGGCGCCTGGTGCAGTTGGTGGTCGAGGCCGGTGACAAGACCAATAAGCTGATGGACATGTTGTTGTCCAAGAAACGCGCCGCCGACCGGCGCGAGTGGCTGGAGAAGAAGGGTGACCTGGCGCAGGTCATCTGATCAATTCCAAGCGTATGACTATTAAACGGTAATTATCATGTCAGACAATCGAGAACTGGATTTTGAAGGGGTCGAAAGACTCCCCTTATACCAATTTACCGAGAAGGCCTATCTGGATTATTCCATGTATGTCATTCTCGACCGCGCCCTGCCGCATATAGGCGATGGACTGAAGCCGGTGCAGCGACGCATCGTCTACGCCATGTCCGAACTGGGCCTGAAGGCAACGGCCAAGTACAAAAAATCGGCGCGTACCGTCGGTGACGTGCTGGGTAAATTTCATCCGCACGGTGATAGCGCCTGTTACGAGGCCATGGTGCTCATGGCCCAGCCTTTCTCCTATCGTTACCCGCTGGTCGACGGTCAGGGCAACTGGGGATCGCCGGACGATCCCAAATCCTTTGCCGCAATGCGTTACACCGAATCGCGTTTGGCCGGATTTTCCGAGCTGTTGTTGAGCGAGATCGACCAGGGCACGGTCGACTGGGTGGCAAATTTCGACGGCACTTTGGATGAGCCCAGCCTGTTACCGGCACGAGTGCCCCATGTATTGCTCAACGGTACTACAGGTATTGCCGTCGGTATGGCCACCGATATCCCACCGCACAATCTGCGCGAGGTGACCGATGCCTGTATCCATCTGTTGGATAATCCCAAGGCTACGCTCAAAGACTTGTGTGAATTTATCAAAGGCCCGGACTATCCCACCGAGGCGGAGGTGATTACACCGCGCGAGGATATTCTGCGTATGTACGAAACAGGCAACGGTTCCATGCGCATGCGTGCCCGTTACGAGATCGAGCAGGGCGATATCATTATTACCGCGCTGCCATATCAGGTCTCAGGTGCCAAGATCATGGAGCAGATCGCCAATCAGATGAATGCGAAAAAGCTGCCCATGGTGGAGGATCTGCGCGACGAGTCGGATCACGAAAATCCCACCCGTCTGGTGATCGTGCCGCGTTCCAACCGCATCAATGTGGAGGAGTTGATGGCGCATCTGTTCGCCACCACCGACCTGGAACGCACCTATCGCGTCAACCTCAACATGATCGGTTTGAACGGCCGTCCGCAGGTGAAGAACCTGGTTACTATTCTGGATGAGTGGCTGACTTTCCGTCTGGAGACCGTGCGCCGCAAATTGCAGTATCGCCTGGACAAGGTCATCGCCCGTTTACATATCCTCGACGGTTTGTTGATTGCCTATCTCAATATCGACGAGGTGATCGCCATAATCCGTAGCGAGGACAAGCCCAAGCCGGTGTTGATGAAACGCTTCCGCCTGAGCGATGAACAGGCCGAGGCCATCCTGGAACTGAAGTTGCGTCACTTGGCCAAGCTGGAAGAGATGAAAATCCGCGGCGAGCAGGAAGAGCTGGCGCAGGAACGCGACGTGCTGGAGAAGACCCTGGGTTCCAAACAACGCATGAAGACCCTGATCAAGAAAGAGCTGCAAGCGGACGCCGACCAATTCGGTGACGCCCGTCGCTCACCCATCGTCCAGCGCGCAGCGGCGCAGGCCATGGACGAGACTGCCCTGATCAGTATCGAACCCATTACCGTCATTCTCTCCGACAAGGGCTGGGTGCGTGCCGCCAAGGGCCACGAAGTGGATGTCTCCTCACTGGCCTACAAGGCGGGGGATTCATTCCGCGCACTGGCGCGGGGGCGCAGCAATCAGCTGGCGGTGTTTATCGACTCAACCGGCAGGACCTATTCCTTACCGGCCCACACCTTGCCGTCGGCACGTGGCCACGGTGAACCCCTATCGGGCAAGCTGAATCCGCCCAGCGGTGCCCTGTTTGTCGGTGTCATGATGGGGGCGGCCAATGATTTATTCCTGTTGGCCAACGATGCCGGCTACGGTTTCATTGCCCGCCTGGAAGACCTCTACGCCAAGAATCGCGCCGGTAAGGCGATACTGAACCTACCCGATGGCGCCAAGGTGTTGCCACCGGTCAGGGTACAGGTCGGTGACGAGAGCGACTGGCTGGCGGCCGCCACCAGTGAAGGGCGTTTGTTATTGATAGATGCCAACGAACTCCCGCAAATGAACAAAGGTAAGGGCGTCAAGATTATCAACATACCCAAGGGCAAGGATAACGAAGTGCTGGTAGCGGCGTTGGCCCTGAATGGCGAGCAATCCCTGACCGTTCAGGCAGGCAAACGTCATGTAACGTTGAAGCCCGGTGATCTGGAAAACTATATTGGTGAGCGCGCCAGCCGTGGCAGCAAGCTGCCACAGGGTTTCCAGAAGGTGAGCTTGGTCGAGGTGGTGCCGGAATAAGCCAGAGTCGGCAGCTCGATATTGAATTACCGCTGGTAGGCGGGCTGCCGGCTATTTCGTAATTAGCGTTCGCCGCTTTTCATGCGTCGAACATTTTCCAGTACCCGTTCAGCACGTTCGATACGGGTAAGTAGTTCGTTGTTATTCGGCGAAATTTTCTTAAGCTCTATCCACAGGTTCAGGGCAGCCTCGACTTCGCCCTGACTGTATAATTGACCGCCTTCCTCCAGACCTTTTTTCAGACGTGCCTGGATTTGTTTGTCCAGACGTTGTGCCAGTAGATCGCTGTCGGGATTGTTTGGATCCATGGCCTGTAACCGGCTCAGTTCGGTGCGGGCAAAGATGAGATTGTTTTCATCAAGGGCGCGTTTGATACTGCCAACCAGTTTACGCGCCTGTACCTGGCGGCGTTGCGCATTGCGCTCATCGACAATGCGGTTCAGCTCTGCCAGACGGCGTAGCGCGTAGGCGCTTTCCGGAGTGCTATAGATCTGCTTGGCGAGATTCAGGCAGGATTCCGCCTTCGCCGTATCTTCGTCTTCAACTGCCTTTAATCCGCAGGCTACCAGTTTATCGGAAGTCTCCCGCCGCTGGCGCAGAAAATCCCAAAGTTCCCACTGGCGTGTGATATCGAAGTCAGAGGCCAGCAGGTCGAGTTCATTGAACAAAACCATGTTCTCCAGGCGCCAGCGTCCCTCGTTGATCAGCAACTGTTGCTCGATCTGTGCCTGACGCTCTTCAAAGGTTTTGTTCAATGCCTTGTGTCCCTCCTGCAACAAAGTGCTTTCCGGGTACTTGTCCAGCGCCAGTTGCAACGCCTGTTTGGACTCACCCCATTTTTTTTCGGCCAGCAATTTTTCGACCTGTTCGATGCTGCGTCGCTCAAATTGGCTGGCTAGTTCGGCGATTTCCTGGCGTCGCTGGAGTAATTGTTCGCGTTTGCTGTTTTCCGACGGGATATTGCTTAGGGCATTGAGCGCCTCGCCATAGTGTTCCTGTTTGACCCACATCTCGATCGTTTCCATATCAAAGGCGCGAAATGCGTCGAAATGGGCGCAGCCACTCAGTAACTGGCTGGCGATCATTGTGAATGTGTAGAAGATGTTTCGATTATTCACGCGATGGCCTTGTTGGCAAATATCTCGGCAATATGATTGTCCATGATACGACGGTAGCGCGGGGCGATATCGGTGACCTGATAAGTATCGACGACATCGCTGATGCCTTTGAGCTGAATGGACTGAAATTTCTGGGCAATGATACGTTTGTCGGCGATCAGCTGTTTATATACGGTTTCACTGATGATGATGTGGTCAGCATCAGAAAAGGTCGACAGGCGCGATGCCAGGTTTACCGCATCGCCCAGAACGGTGTATTGCATGCGTTCGTGAGAGCCCATATTGCCCGCCAGCATTTCACCGGTATTTATTCCGAAGCGGAATTGAATGGGGCATTTGCCCTGTTTGCCGCGAATATGGTTGAGCACGCTGATGACGCGCTGGATCATCACGGCACAGGCGACACTGTGAAAACAGTGGTCCGGGTCTTCTTCGGGCGCACCGAAGACGATCATGGCACAGTCGCCCATGTATTTATCGATGGTGCCCTGGTAATACTTGCTGGCCTGAGTGATGTAGAAGAAGTACTCATTGAGCAATTCCGATATCTCCTGTGGCAGCAGGTTTTCCGACATGCGCGTGAAGCCGACGATGTCGGCGAACAGGACGCTGGCGGTGACGTGTTTTCCACCCAACTCGACATTTCCCAGATTGGACAGTACTTGTTTGGCCACGCTGGGAGACATGTAGCGTGAGAAGGCTTTTTCCACCAGGGTTTTCTGCAGCAGACCTTCGGCCATGGAGTTATAGGCATCGATCAGGTAACCGATCTCGTCGTTACGTCGTTCGGCGATGCGCAGACTGAAATTACCATTGTTGATAGCTTTGCTGGCATCAACCAGGCTATAGATCGGTTTAGCCAGGCGTTTACCGATGTAAAAGGCCAGGATGACCGCGAGCAGGACCATGACCACAGTAGCGGCAACAATGGTCTTGACGGAACTGCGTATCGACAGGTCCATCGCGGCGCGGCTGAATGTGACCAGGGCATAGCCCGCAATGATGTCCTTGAATTGTATCGGACTGACATAGGAAATGGCGCTGAGCGGACCCATATTGTATTCATTCCAGCGCCACTCCACGGCAAAGGTCTCGTCGACCCGCACCAGAATTTCTTCCTGCAAACTACGGTTTTCGCTGTGTTGGGGGACGATGCCCGAACTGGCCAGCATGGCGGCGTCTTTGTCGTAAAACGCGACACCCATGATGTTATTCTGGGTGGTCACGTTGGTGACCAGCGACTGCAAGGCCAGGAGGTCATTGGAGAGGATCAACTCCTTGCCCGCCTCGCCCATCTGGTTGACAAAGGTGTTACCAAAGTCGTCAGTCTGGTTCTTGAGCAGACTCACCTGGTTGTTGATCATGACAATGCCGAATAACAACATACCGCCGGCAATCAGCAAGGTAATCACCGTGGCCAATTTGTAGGCGATAGGGAACTGGGCTGAAGACCCTTTTTCATTGGCGGGAATTGCTGCCGTATGGACTGGGAGTACTTCCACAGGACCGACGCCAGGTGGCAATGAATTCGTGGTCGGATTGTCGGCCTTATTAACTGCCATATGTCGTCCAGATTGCGGCGATTCTGAAAATAGAAAAGTGGTGAATTTATAACCAATATTCTACCAATGTTCCAGATTTAACCCTAAATATATCTTGAGAAAGTCCGGTTTGGCGGCTGCCAAGTCACATATTTATATAGAGTAAGGCGCGATTTTACCTAAGAATTAGTAAAAATAATATGGGTAAAAGCTTAAGTCAGGCGTAATGTTACCTAAGGGCACGTCAGGTTTTGCGGAACCAGGGCTCCTTGAATCAGTCTCAGGGTGGACTTATATATGGTCGTGCATGGTGATTATCGGTATGATCGCCTGCCCCTAATGGGTCTAGACCCTGTTTGTGTATTCCTAAGGAGAATCTATGAAGCGAGTCGTGTTGTTTTTACTGACGAATCTGGCAATTGTGATGGTGCTGAGCATTTCTTTGCGTTTGCTCGGGGTCGAATCGATCCTGGATCAGTCGGGCGGCGATCTGAATCTCGACGCCTTGCTGGTATTTGCCGCAGTATTCGGTTTCGGTGGTTCTCTCATTTCGCTGGCCATTTCCAAATGGAGTGCCAAACGCATGACCGGCGCCCGCGTGATCGAGCAACCGCGTGATGCCACTGAACAGTGGTTGGTGGAGACTGTGCGTCGACAGGCACAAAAGGCCGGTATCGGCATGCCCGAAGTGGCCATCTATGACGCCCCGGACGTCAACGCCTTTGCCACCGGTGCCTCACGAAACAACGCATTGGTGGCCGTCAGTACCGGCTTGATGCAACGTATGAGTAAGGATGAAGTGGAGGCGGTCCTGGCACACGAGGTCAGCCATGTGGCCAACGGCGATATGGTGACCCTGGCCTTGATCCAGGGTGTGGTAAACACCTTTGTCATCTTTATGTCTCGTGTCATCGGGCATTTAGTGGATCGTGTGGTCTTCAAGACCGAGCGCGGCCATGGCCCGGCCTTCTGGATTACGGCGATAGTTGCCGAATTGGTGCTGGGAATCCTGGCCAGTATCATCGTCATGTGGTTTAGTCGTCAGCGTGAATTCCGTGCCGACGCCGGCGGCGCCGCACTGGCCGGTAATATGAAAATGGTTGCCGCGTTGGAACGGCTGAAACAAAGCGCGGGTCAGGCGCATCTGCCCGATCAGATGGCCGCCTTCGGAATCAATGGTGGCCTGGGGGGCGGATTAAAACGTCTGTTTTTGAGTCATCCCCCGCTTGATGAGCGCATCGCTGCTCTGCGCGCCAGACGTTAATAAAGAAGTCAAAAAAACCGGGGTTATTGCCCCGGTTTTTTTATTCCCAATCCTGGCTGTTCGGTAGATAATGGTTTGATCAGGGTCTGAGTATCTAACCACCAGTTTGTCCCCAGTCGATTGCAGTCTACACAGAAACTATCTGTTACCAGGTTGCCATTTATGCGCGTGACAATATCACTCATTACATTATTGCTGAGCATCTCTGCCTATCCTCGGGATCTTGCGGCGGATAGAAGTAGTGTCGTCATCGCATCCAGTGATGATTTTCCTCCAATCAATATGTTGGATTCCCACGGTGAATTACAGGGGTTTGGTCGGGAGTTATCAGACGCCGTATTTGCTTCACTGGGTATACAGGTCAATCGTTTGTATGCGCCGATCTGGGGGGATGTATTGGACGATTTGGCGGAAGGGCGTGCCGATCTGATTCATGATGCCGCCTATACCAAGGAGAGAACCGCCTACCTTGAGTTCAGTCAACCGATAGTGCAGATGGACGAGGTCATTTTTGTACGGAGTGATCAGGTCGATATCCATGATTTTGAATCCTTGAAAGGCAAGAAGGTTGCCTGCGTTGATAAACATATAACTCATCTCTATCTGCAGCATTTTCCGGAAATATCCTGCTATGTGGTTCACCGCCCGATTGAAGGTGTTTATGCGTTGATGTCCGGTGATGTCGATGCTTACGTTTATCCGCGTGAGATAGTTTTATATTTTATGCAGAAGTTTGGGGTCAGTGATCAGTTTAAAGTGGTTGGTGAACCACTGCGTACCTTGTATTGGTCAATGGCGGTAAAAAAGGGCAATACACCCATGTTGAACCTGATTAATCGAGGTCTGGATAATGTGAGGGCGTCGGGAGAGTATCAGCAAATTTACCAAAAATGGTTTGGCCGGAAATTGTTTGCGGGGTATACGCGGCGTGAATTTCAGGTGTTTGCCGCACTAACCGCCTTCGCCGCGCTGCTGGTAGGGGCCGCGCTGAGTTTGATGTGGTACAACCGTCGTTTGCGCAAGACCGGCAACCGCTTGAAGTTCAGTCAGGAACAGCTGAACATGGTGCAGTCACAATTAAAGATAGTTCACGACGAGTTGGAGCAGCGTGTGGATCAGCGTACGCGTGATCTTGCCTTTGCCAATGAACGTCTGAACAGCGAGATAGAGGTGCGGCAGCAGGCGGAGCTATTGTTGATTCAGGCCAAGGCCGAGGCGGAACAGGCTAACCGCGCCAAGTCGGAATTTTTATCACGCATGAGTCATGAGTTGCGCACCCCTCTCAACGCCATACTTGGATTTGCACAATTGATGAAGATGGAAAGAGAGGCAGTTACCGAGCGGCAGCGTGCAAGTCTGGACGAGATACTGACTTCCGGTCGTCATTTGTTGATGTTGATCAATGATGTGTTGGATCTGAGCCGCATCGAGGCGGGCAAGGTGGCGGTCAATTGCGCTGACATGATGCTGGCACCCGTTATTGAAGAGACATTGGCCATGGTGCACCGTCAGGCGGAGAGTCAGCACATAGAACTGGTATTGGATGCGTCGCGAGCAGGCGAGGTTTGTGTGAATGCCGATAGACGTTTACTAAAACAAGTGCTGCTTAATTTGTTGAGCAATGCAGTGAAATACAGTGAGGATGGCAGTCGGGTCGTGGTGTCGGTTGAGGAGTCGAGCGATAGAGTCCGTTTGCTGGTCAGGGACAGTGGGCGGGGCATCGCGGAGGATAAACTCGGGCAGTTGTTCCAACCGTTTAATCGGTTGGGTGCGGAGGGCAGCAGCGTGCCGGGTACCGGCATGGGTTTGGTTATCGCCAGGCATCTGGCGGGACTGTTTAAGGGGCAGGTGGGTGCAAGACCCAATCGCGATGTGGGTATGACCTTTTTCCTGGATATCCCCAAAGGAGAGCCCGCACATTGCGAGGTGACACTGAACGAGGGCAGTGCGGAGCCGCTGTCGACCACAACGCTTGCCAGTCAGTCGCTAATCGAAGGTACTATCTGCATATTGTATGTCGAAGATACCTTGTCGAGTATTCAGGTCATGCAGATGCTGGTGGATATCTATCCCGGCGTGGTATTGCATTACGAGACCAATGCCGAGGCGGGGATGGTCTGGGCCCGGGAACATCGCCCCGATCTGATCCTGATGGATATCAATCTGCCAGGTCTGGACGGGATTCAGGCGGCGCAGCAGTTACAGGCCGATCCAGAAATGGGTGGAACCCAGATAGTTTTGGTTAGCGCCGATGCCATGGAAGCTACCCGCAGGCGTGCCGCCAATGCAGGAATTGAGCGCTTTATCGCCAAGCCGTTTGAGATAGCCACCATGATCGCACTGTTTGACTCAGTCAAGAAAGCGCGCGCTGAATCCGTGGAAAAAGAGACTGTCTAACTGGGCTTATAGCGGCTGTTTGAATTCGCCGCCAGCCTCCTCGCGTACCAGTAGCGGTACCAGATAACCGGGCAACATTTTACGCAGTTGTCGAATGAGATCTTGCGCCTGTGTTTCGTCAGTCTCGAAGTGGGCGGCGCCTTGTACGCGGTCCAGGGTGTGCAGATAATAGGGCAGAACTCCCGATGTAAATAATCGTTTACTCAGCTCGGCCAGTGCCTCGACGCTGTCATTGACTCCGCGCAACAGTACTGCCTGATTGAGCAGCGTGACATTGTACTGGCGCAATTTATCCAGCGCCTGCATTACATCGGCATCGATCTCATTGGCATGGTTGCTGTGCACTACCATGATCACGGTTGCGCGAACCTGTTCCAGCCATTGCAGGAATGCCTGGTCGACGCGTTCCGGCAGTACTATTGGCAGTCGTGTATGGATACGCAGGCGTTTGACATGTTTGATCCGGTTAAGACCCTGGCTCAGGATATAGAGTCGTGACTCGGAAAGCGACAGGGGATCACCGCCGCTGAGAATGACCTCTTCGATGTCTGGAGACGTCGCAATATAGTCAAGGGCCTGTTGTAGGTGTTCCCCCAGGGGGTTGGCGTCGGTATAGGGGAAGTGACGACGGAAACAATAGCGGCAATGGATGGCGCAGGCGCCGGTCAGGGTCAGCAATACGCGCCCGTGATATTTATGCAGCAGCCCAGGGGTGACCATGGACTCCTGTTCCTGCAAGGGATCACATTGGAAGCCATCAACCGCCTGCAGCTCCTCGGCGCGGGGCAGGACCTGCAGCAGCAAGGGATCGCGGCTGTCACCCGGTTGCATGCGACGGATAAAGCCCAAAGGCACGCGCAACGGGAAGTCCCGCGCCGCCAATTGCAGTGCAGGTAACTGATTCAGGTCCAGATTGAGCATTTGTAGCAGGGTCTTGGGGTCATTGACCGCCCGCGCCAGCGATTTTTGCCAGCCGCCACCCTGCCAACTTGCCATGATTCGCGCTATCATACGCCCCTTGTCGAAAGCCGTGAGGCGGCACATCATCGCAAAACGAGGAAGAAATGGCTACCTATAGCACGAATGAATTTAAAGCAGGCTTGAAGGTCATGATGGATGGGGACCCCTGTTCCATTATGGAGAATGAATACGTTAAACCGGGTAAGGGTCAGGCCTTTAACCGGGTCAAGATCCGCAATCTGAAGACCGGCCGCGTCCTGGAGCGCACCTTTAAGTCGGGCGATACCCTGGAAGGGGCTGATGTTGTGGATGTGGAACTGCAGTTCCTCTACGGTGATGGTGAGTTCTGGCACTTTATGGATCCGGCCAGTTTCGAACAGATCGCCGCCGACGAAAAGGCTGTTAGCGAGGCTATCAAGTGGTTGAAGGAGCAGGATATCTGCATCGTTACCCTGTGGAATGGCGTACCTTTGGCAGTTACCCCACCCAATTTCGTTACCCTGGCGGTGACCGAGACCGATCCCGGCGTGCGTGGTGACACCTCCGGCGGTGGTGGTAAGCCGGCGACCCTGGAGACCGGTGCCGTTGTGCGTGTCCCCCTGTTTATCAATATCGGTGACGTCCTGAAAGTGGACACCCGTACCGGCGAATATGTCAGCCGGGCCAAAGAGTAAACTTTTGACCCTTGGCCGATAAACCGCATCTGTGGCGGCCCAGTGCCGCCCTGCTAACCCTGAAGCGGCGTGCCGAGCTGATGGCTCGGATACGCCGTTTCTTTTTTGAGCACGACGTGCTGGAGGTGGAGACACCCGTATTGGCTGCCACCACCATCCCCGATCCCAACATCGACAGCTTTTCCACCCGTTACACCGGGCCCCATGCCAATACCGAGGGGCTGCTCTATCTGCAAACCTCACCCGAATTTGCCATGAAGCGCCTGCTGGCGGCGGGCAGCGGTCCGATCTATCAAATCAGCAAGGTTTTTCGCCAGGGCGAGGCGGGACGCTGGCATAATCCCGAATTCACTATGCTGGAATGGTATCGGCCTGGTTACGATCATCACCAATTGATGGATGAGGTCGATGCCCTGGTCCGTGCCGTCCTGCACAATGGTCATGTGCACCTGGCCAACAGTGAACGACTCAGTTATGTAGAGGCCTTTGAGCGCTACTGCGGTATCGATCCCCTGACCATCACCATGCATGACCTGCGCGCCTGTGCCCTGGACAACGATATCCGCCCCTCGGACAGCATGCCTGACGATGAGCGTGACCCCTGGCTGGATCTGATCGTCTCCCATTTGATCGGTCCGCGTCTGGGCCAGCGTCGTCTGACATTTCTGACCGATTTCCCGGTGTCACAGGCTGCGCTGGCCCAGGTCAACCCGGACGACACCCGCGTGGCACAGCGTTTTGAGCTCTATTTGAATGGTGTGGAGCTGGCCAACGGCTTCCACGAACTGGCCGATGTCCATGAACAGACCCGCCGTTTTCAGACGGACCGGCACAAGCGTCAATTGGAAGGGCGGGAGATTCCGCCCCTGGATGATTACCTGTTGGCGGCCCTGACCCACGGCTTGCCGGCCTGCGCCGGCGTTGCCGTAGGTCTGGACCGCCTGTTCGCCCTGGCTTTAGGCTTTAGCGATCTGGCCGAGGTGTTGGCCTTTCCGATCGAGCGCGCCTGATCGGAGGAACCGCTGATTAATTCACTGAGCCGGCGCTGGCTGCGTTGAAAAGGCGCTCATACCCCATCTGGGGCACCGCGAAATGCTCATTTACTCCGTGTAAACTCCGCTTTTTCGCGCCTTTTCGCCTTACCATCATCCGTCTGATTGAATTACTCAGAGGTTCCTTACGCGCGTTTAGCCAGTACCTGACCCATGCGTATGGGGTTGTTGGCCTGGATGGCCGCATCCCAGGCGATCTTATCCTTGGCGAATAACATAATCACCGTCGAGCCCATATTGAAACGGCCCATTTCGGCACCGTGTTGCAATGGAGCCGTACTACCGGCGTCGTAATGCCAGTGGCGAACTTCGAAGTGGCTGGGTGGCGTGACTACGCCGTGCCAGACGGTTTCTATACTGGAGACGAACAGGGCGCCCACCAGAATCATGGCCATGGGACCCAGTTCGGTGTCGAATAGGGCGATCACCCGTTCATTACGCGCAAACAGTCCGGGTACGGCGCGGGTGGTGGCGGCGTTGACACTGAACAGGCGCCCCGGCACATGCACCATTTGGCGCAGGTTACCGGTGACCGGCATGTGAATGCGGTGGTAGTCGCGCGGCGAGAGATAGAGGGTGGCGAAGCTGCCGTCCTGGAACAGATCGCTCAGGCTGGTTTCGCCACCCAGCAGGGTCTCCAGTGAATAGCTGTGACCCTTAGCCTGGAAGACCTGCCCCTGTTCAATCTTCCCCACCTGACTGACGGTGCCGTCTACCGGGCAGGCCAGCTCACCGGTGCCCCGGGCAATGGGGCGGGCATCGGGTTTTAAGGCGCGGGTGAAAAAACTGTTGAAGTCGGCGAAGGCACGCGGATCACTCTCCTGGGCCTGGCTCATATCGACATTAAAGGCGCGGATGAAGCGCTTGATGAACAGGTTCTTGAACCAGCGGGTGCGGATGCGCGTGATGCGCAGCATTTGCCGCGACAACAGATGGTGGGGCAGCAGGTACTGCGGCCAGGCTTTTAAATAATCCAGCAGGGAGGCGCCTGGGGTATTGTTTTCGGAATGTGCCATTCGCTCTTCTCGTCTTGATGCAACAGGGCGGCAATTATCCCACTCCTTTTCATTGGAATCATCTGTTAATTACGGGCTGCCACTTGCCGGGCGGATCGGGGTATACTGCGGCCTTTTGCAGCGGAGGGGAGCAACATGGCCTCATATCGAGGTGACAGTGATTTCAATCACGAGCGGCCGATACAGACCGGCGTGTTGTTGCTCAATTTGGGCACACCCGATGCCCCTACGCCTGCGGCGGTACGACGTTATCTGGCGGAGTTCCTGTGGGACCCGCGCATCGTAGAATTACCGCGTTTGCTCTGGTGGCTGATCCTGCACGGCGTCATCCTGCGCATCCGTCCGCGTCGCTCCGCAGCCAACTACCAAAAGATCTGGACCGAGCAGGGCTCACCGATTCTGGCCATTGCCCGTCGTCAGCAGGCCAAGTTATCCCAAAGTTTGGCGCAGACCGCAGGCCGTGAGATCCCGGTTGAACTGGCCATGCGCTACGGCAATCCCTCCATAGCCGATGCCCTTGAGCGTTTGCGCCAGGCCAATGTGCGCCGCATTCTGGTGCTGCCCCTCTATCCGCAATACTCCTGTTCCACTACCGGTTCAACCTTCGATGCGGTGACCGCGGAGTTGCGTAATTATCGCTGGGTACCGGAGCTGCGTTTTATCAATCACTATCACGATGACGCCGGTTATATTGGCGCGTTGGCGGACAGCATTCGCAGTCACTGGCAACAGCAGGGTGGCCCGGCGCAGAAACTGTTGTTCTCCTTCCACGGCACCCCCAAGGCCTTTCTTGATAAGGGCGACCCCTATTATTGTCACTGCCAGAAAACCACGCGCCTGGTGGTCGAGCGCCTGGGGCTGAAAGAGGATCAGTGGCAGCTCTGCTTCCAATCCCGCTTTGGTCGCGGTGAGTGGTTGGGCCCGGCCACCATCGAAACACTGGAACAGTGGGGCAAGACCGGATTGGAGAGCGTCGACGTGATCTGTCCGGGATTTTCCGCCGATTGTCTGGAGACGTTAGAAGAAATTCAGGGGGAGAATTGTGAGGCGTTTCAGCACGCTGGTGGCAAGCAGTTCCGCTATATTCCCGCCCTCAATGAGAATGATGCCCATATTAAGGCGTTGCAGGCCTTGGTCATGCAACATGGTCAAGGCTGGCTGGAGTGGCCCGATCAGGAGAGTGCAGCCACCACCCGTCGTCAAAAACAAGCGCAAAGTCTGGGGGCAAAGGCCTGAGTCCGCCCGGATCTTGCATAGAAACGGAAAAAAAGAGTTCACTCACGCAGCGATTTTTGTGACAATACGCGCTTCCTATCTCCCGGGTTGGGCGGTGGAGGAGAATCAAACAAGGGGCGCCGCCTTGTGGTGTTGGGCGGTAAGCTTCGAAGTGACAAGTTCATATTGGAGAGATGGCCGACGAGTACAGGAGGTACGAGGTAGACTGCGTCGGGAACGAGCAGTCGACGACTGCATGGATGCAGGAG
>DKAX01000012.1 GCA_002450975.1 Proteobacteria bacterium UBA6915 | reverse complement strand
AGTCATGAGTTGCGCACACCTTTGACGTCTATATTGGGATCGCTGGGGTTATTGAGTAGTGGCGCAGTCGGCGGGTTGCATAAAGACGCAGAATCCATGGTGTCTATCGCCAAGAACAATGCACAACGCTTACTGGAGTTGATCAACGATATTCTCGACATGGAGAAGATAGAGTCCGGGAAGATGCGTTTCGCCTTTAAAGAGGTCGATGTCGACGGCTTTCTACGAGAGTCTATCGATGCCATGCAGGGCTATGCCCGACAGTACAACGTGCTGTTGCAGCTCATGGTTCGCGAGGAGCGCTTGAAAGTTCTGGCCGACTACAACCGCCTGTTGCAGGTAATGAATAATCTGCTATCGAATGCTGTAAAGTTTTCCGAGGCTGGGTCGATGGTTACGGTTACCGCTGCCAAAGTGGGCGCGCAGGTGCGCATCAGTGTTAGCGATCGCGGTCGCGGTATACCGGAGGAATTCAAAGAGCAGATATTCGACAAATTTACTCAGCAGGACTCTTCCGATAAGCGTCATGTCGGTGGCACAGGTTTAGGTTTGAATATTGCCCGGGCGATAGTCGAGGCGCATGGTGGTTCAATCAATTTCGTCTCGCGCAGCGGTTTAGGCACAACTTTTTTTATCGATATTCCGCGAATGGCACTGCGTGATGATGCCAGCCATCTGAACACGAGTGCCGACAAACGCGGGCGTCGGGTATTGGTCTATCTTGACGACGTGGTCGAAGGGGCATTGCTGGAGATGTTACTGGCCCAGGATGGATTCTCCTGTGACATTGTCTATACCGCGACCAGTGTACGCACCTTGCTTTCGTTGAATGATTATGTCGCGTTGATTACCAATGGGTACCTGGCGGCCAGCCTGCAAGGCGTGAAAGGCAAAGCGATTCCTTGGTTGCTCATGGTGGGTAAAGAGAGTCAGGAGAACAGCAAAGACGTGCACCGGGACGGGCTTCTGATTCGGCGCAGTGAACAGTTTGTGGACACCGTAGCGCAAATCGCCCGCCATCTGAACTGTCTGGTAGGGCGACCGAATATTCTGCAGATCGACAGCGACACGGAAAATCGCCGGCAGATAAAACAACTCTTTTCGAATCGTGCCGTGCTTGATCAGGTCGGAGGTGCACAGGAGGCGTGTGGTTGTGTGGCGGCAAGGTGCTATGACCTGGTTGTGGTCGGTGAACATTTTAGTGACGGTTCTGTAGCCGATTTTTTTCGCTGCACAAAAAATATCAGGTTACCGCCGGTAGTTTTGCTCACCGACGAGCCAATCAAGGAGTCCAAGGAGCTACCTGTGCGGGTTGTAATCGGAGATTGGTCTGACCCGGACCGGATACTTTCCCTATTGTTGGCCCAAATTAGTTGTACCGACCACGCCGCATGACGTCAATTCAGACTCGATTAATTCCCTGGTTGTCAGCGGTGCCTGACACTGAAATCCCCGGCATCGGTACAGGGTGGCAGCGCCGTTAATTCCGGGGCTGCTGGGTATAGTTACATCGTCATTGGTCAAAATATAGATTTCACAGCGTGGTCGCCATGCCCCCGCTGTGAGATTTTGCCACTGGGCTTTTTCCTCGGCCGGGCAGCGTAGAATGTAGTGATCGGCCGGGTAGAGCCATAACTCCAGGGCGGTCAGCAGGGCATTGTGGGCAGTCGGTGTCGATGACAATTGATACCAGGCGCACTCCAGGGTGCGCTCTGCCGCACGCAGGTATCGCGCTTCACTTAACAGGTTACCCAATCGGATCAAGGCCTGGGCTGCGACAGCATTGCCGGCGGGGGTGGAGTCGTCATGAAAGCTTTTGGGACGGTGTATCAGGTGTTCGTGATCGTGCTCGGTAAAATAGAAACCGCCATGTTCACGGTCTTCAAATCTCGCCAACAGCTGATCAGCCAGTTCCTGCGCCCAGCGCAGATCTTGCGCGCGCCAATCGGTCTGTAGGCTGGTAATCAGGGCATCCAATAAAAAGGCATAGTCATCCAGATAGGCGGGATACGCCGTCTGACCCTCTGTGTAAACGGCGTACAGGCGTTGTTCCTTTGAATTCCATAAATGTTCACGGACGACACCTATAGCCTGTCGTGCCGAAGCCAGCATGGATGGTTGTTGCAGTATCCGGCCTGCCTCCAGCATGGCCTTGATCATCAATCCATTCCAGGCGGTAAGAATCTTTTCATCACGGTGCGGTTGGCTGCGTTTGCTGCGTTGTGCCAGCAGCTTTTCCCGCCCCTGTTGCAGGAGGTGCCAGGCTTGCTCCTCAGCTATGTTCAGCTGCTCGGCCACCCTGGCAAGCTCACTGCGTACGTTCAGGTGCCAATGGCCTTCAAAGTTGACCGCGCCCTCCAGGCCATAATGGAGCCGCACGACTTGATACTCCTGTTGATCGAGTATCTTGCGTAGGTGCGCATTGTCCCACAGGTAATAGGCGCCCTCCTTGCCCTCGCTGTCGGCGTCCAGGGTGGTGTAGTAGCCGCCCTCGGGTGACTGCATCTGGTCTATCACCCAACGTGCGCTCTCCAGGGCGATCCGACGGTAGGCTGGTTCGCCACAGGCTAGCCAGGCCTGGGCATAGAGCAACAGTAGTGGGCCATTGTCGTAGAGCATTTTTTCGAAGTGGGGGATCATCCACATCTCATCGACTGAATAGCGGCAGAAGCCGCCACCCAACTGATCATTCATGCCCCNNAGCATTTTTTCGAAGTGGGGGATCTCCCAGCGTTCGTCCACGGAATAGCGGAAAAAGCCGCCGTCCAATTGGTCATAGAAGCCACCGGAGCCCATGGCATGCAGGCTGGTGTGCACCATTTCCAGTGCCGGCTTGTCGGCCTGGCCGTTGCTTTGGGTAATAGCCCAGTGGCGCAGCAGTCTTTCCAGCAAAGTCGGGTGGGGGAACTTGGGGGCCCGGCCGAAGCCGCCGTATTGTGGGTCAAAGTCACGAGCCAGTTGCTGGCGTGCCAGATCCAGGGGAGCGGGTGACAAGGGTTCATCGTGTGCTGCCCTGCCCGGTGTCTGGTTCAAAGCTTGAAGCAGAGAGTGATTTTGTTTAGCCAGATCCTCGGGGTGTTGTTGGAAAAAATCGCTGATCTGGTGCAGTAGATCGCCGAAGGCCGGCAGGCCGTGGCGTGGCTGAGGCGGGAAGTAGGTGCCGGCGAAG
>DKAX01000048.1:1635-2861 GCA_002450975.1 Proteobacteria bacterium UBA6915 | reverse complement strand
GGATTGCGGGTCTGGAAAGCAGCAACCGTCGACCAGCCTTTGGATTCGAACAATTCGCGGGTCTGGGCGGGGGTCAGGAACTGATCACCGTACTTTTCCGGGAAACCGCCCTGAGAAAGAACCTTAACCGGGCCGGCCAGATTGACATCACCCTGCTCCATTACCATTTTGACACCGGGGTGTTCCATATCGGTGGTCTTGTAGACCNNCCGCCGATACCCATCATGATCAGGTCACCGCTTTCACGGGATGTGACTTTAACTTGTGTCAGGCCTTGGGCCCGTTTCTTCTCATCGGCCAGGCTTTGGCCGGTTAACAACAACGGCTTCAGCTCTCCGCCGCCGTGAGGACGTACTAATTTAGACATTGCAGCTCTTCCCCTATCGTGGTTGAGTAATTGTTTTTTTAGTAAATGAGATCATCCGGTAAAACAAACAGATTCCGGAGCCGCCTGAAAAATCCAGGCACCTGTTATAGCAAGCTAACTTACTCTGAAGCAATATAAAATCAAGGCAGTATTATCTTTCAGGGGATAAATATACTTTATTAGCTTGCGGCTGGGTTTAACCAGCGCTTATCACGCGTTCAAATTTCTGTCTCCCCCCTCCTCACAGGCCTCGCCAGCCGGCCAAAAGACTTATATTTTCGTTAAAAACGGTTATAATGCCCGACTTTTTGACGCCACCATGCGGCGATCCTGTCAATAAGTATATTGGCATATCTGAATATAAAAAATTTATATGAGCGTTAGTAACCGTGATTAGTCACCCCGGCCAAGGGCGACTACCATATTTCGACTAATTCATTCAGGAACTCGCATTGATGCAAGCAGATGTAAAATCCCCCGAAACCCAGGACCGTATCGAGGTCAAAAACACCACTTGTTATATGTGCGCCTGTCGCTGTGGTATCCGCGTGACCTTACGCAATGGCGAGGTTCGCTACATCCAGGGCAACCCCGACCACCCCTTAAATAAAGGGGTTATATGCGCCAAAGGCTCCTCGGGCATCATGAAGCAATACTCCCCCGCCCGGCTGACCAAACCCTTAAAACGTGTGGAAGGCAGTCTGCGCGGTGACAGCCAGTTCGAGGCCATCTCCTGGGATGAAGCCTTCGGCATTATGGAGCAACGCCTGAAAAAGATCCGCTCCACCGATCCGAAGAAATTCGCCTTGTTCACCGGCCGCGACCAGATGCAAGCCCTGACCGGCCTGTTTGCCCGTCA
>DKAX01000048.1:0-1530 GCA_002450975.1 Proteobacteria bacterium UBA6915 | reverse complement strand
AATGCACCGCAGCTGGTCAACATCGACCCCAACAGCAATGAGTTCGGCATGCTGATCCGCACCGGCGAGGAGCTGGAACCGGGCTGCTTCGACCACCAGGATCAACTGTGGTGGGACCGCGTTACCAACAAACCCGTAAAAACCCACACCGAGGGGGCCGATCCCTTCCTGTTGGGTGAGTTCAATCTGGAAGACGGCACACCGGTCAAGACCTCGTTCCAGATGCTGGTTGACCGGGTCAAGGATTACACCGCGGATTGGGCTGCAGGCATCACCGGCATCCCGGTGGAGACCATCCGCCGCCTGGCCTATGAAATGGGCGTCACCGCCCGCGACGAGCACATCGAACTGCCCATCGCCTGGACCGACGCCTGGGGCAAAGACCACGAGGCCATCACCGGTAATCCGGTATCGTTCCACGCCATGCGCGGCCTGGCAGCGCATTCCAATGGTTTCCAGACCATTCGCGCCCTGTCCATTCTGATGAGTATGTTGGGCACTATCGATCGTCCCGGTGGATACCGCCACAAGGCGCCTTTCCCGCGCCCGATTCCGCCCTGCCCCAAGACTCCCAACGGTCCCAACGGCGTCAAGCCTGACACCCCACTGGGCGGCATGCCCCTGGGGTGGCCGGCTGACCCCAACGATCTGTTCGTCGATGACAACGGCGAGGCCATTCGTATCGACAAGGGCTTCTCCTGGGAATACCCGTTATCCGTACACGGTCTGATGCACAACGTCATCACCAACGCCTGGCGTGGCGATCCCTACAAGATCGACACCTTGCTGATCTTCATGGCCAATATGGCTTGGAATTCGACCATGAATACCAGCGAAGTGCGCAACATGCTCAACGACAAGGATGAAAACGGCGACTACAAGATCCCGTTCATCATTGTCTGCGATGCCTTCCAGTCGGAGATGAGCGCCTTTGCCGACCTGGTTCTGCCCGACACCACCTATCTCGAGCGTCACGACGTCATGTCCATGCTCGACCGCCCCATCTCCGAATACGATGGCCCGGTGGACTCGGTGCGTATCCCGGTCCTGCCGCCCACGGGTGAGTGCAAACCGTTCCAGGAAGTGCTGATCGAAGTGGGCAGCCGCCTGGGCTTGCCGGCCTTCGTCACCAAGGATGGCGCACGCAAGTACCGCGACTACCCCGATTTCATCACCAACTACGAGACCGAGCCCGGTTCCGGTATCGGCTTCCTGGCCGGCTGGCGTGGCAAGGGCGGTGAAAAGTTCATGAAAGGCGAGCCCAATCCCCGTCAATGGGAGATGTATGAGAAAAACAACTGCGTCTACCACTACCATCTGCCCAAGTCCTACCAGTACATGCGTAACTGGAACAAGGGTTATCTGCAGTGGGCCCAGGATCACCGCCTGACCCGTTATACCGACCCGATCAATATTCATATCTATTCGGAGGTGCTGCAGAAATTCCGCCTGGCGGCCCAGGGCAAGACAGCGGGCAAACAACCGCCGCAACACCTGCGCAATCGTATCGAGACCTATTTCGATCCGCTG
>DKAX01000018.1 GCA_002450975.1 Proteobacteria bacterium UBA6915 | reverse complement strand
GCGATCGCGCAGAAATTCGCGATTGCGCGCCACCAACACCGCCAGAAATCTCTTCATCATCTACCCCCGCAAATCTCGCCCAGTCAACTCCAGAAACAGATCATCCAGGGTACGGGAACGAATCTTCAACCCAGCCAGCGATACGCTGGCTGCCAACAGTTGCTTGACCACGTCATTGACGTCACCCGTCTGGATCTCCATCACCTCACCTTTGTCCATCACCTCGAAGCTGAAAGGGGTGCCGTTGACTTTAAAGTCCTCCTTGGGTAACTGGATCACCACATCATTGAAGTGCTCACGTAAAAGTCGTTGCGGTGTGCCCTGGGCGATGATGCGACCATGATCCATGATGGCGATCTGATCGCACAGCTCGTAGGCCTCTTCCATGTAGTGAGTAGTCAGGATGACGGTCTTGCCGCGTGACTTGATGCGCTTGACCAGTTCCCAAAAATTGCGCCGTGCCTGGGGATCGAGGCCGGTGGTGGGCTCGTCGAGAAACATGATATCGGGATCGTTGACCAGGGCGATGGCCAGCAGCAGACGCTGACGCTGACCTCCGGAGAGTTTGCGGTTATCGCGGTCAAGGTACTCATTCAGGGCACAAAAACGGATCAGCTCGTCAAGATCGGCATGGCTGTTATAAAAGCTGGAAAACATATCCAGCGCCTCGCGGACGGTGAGAAAATCCTGCAAGGCGGTGTGTTGAAACTGGATACCGGACTCGTTGCGAAAACGTTCACCGGTAGGCTCGCCCTTGTACAGTATTTCGCCGGCGGTTGGGGGCGTAATGCCCTCGATCATTTCGATAGTGGTGGTCTTACCGGCGCCGTTGGGGCCCAACAGGCCGAAACAAATACCCTGCTCAATCTCCAGGTCCACTCCATTGACCGCCTTGACACCCGGATAATGTTTCACCAGGTGCTTCACTTTTAAAATAGTCGACATCGTCCTGTCACCTTGACTGTGAAACGGGGGGGTATTGTACACCAGCCGGGCAAATCCACGATGGATCAACGGCCCCTGAAGATAAAAAGATGCTCCTCCATACCACTGCTCATCAGAAAGGTGCGATGCAGTTTAAACCCGGGCAACAGGCGCTTGTAGTCGTTCTGGTTGTAGCCGGGACTGGGGCGAACGTCCTTGGCACTGTTGTGGTAGGAGACATTGCGTTCACCGGAGATGGAAAAACTTGCCGGTGTCACCGGCACCTGGGAAAGACTGGATGACAGAGCAAACAGCAAGGTGCCTGGCTCGCAGAAGATCTCCAGATGCGAAATCAGCTCCTTGAGTTCGTCACGCCCCAGGTAATCCATCAAATCCCAAAACAGAATGACATCAAAAACCGTGTCCCGTGGGTACTGCTGCAAGCTTTGCACGACGCCAGCGCCTGCCTGTTGATAGACACCCTGGCGGGTACGGTAATAGTCCTCGATGTAAAGGCGACAATTCAGATCTGAGAAGAAATCGATATTAACGGAACTGGCCGGCCCCATATCCAGAATGGTGTACTTCTTTTTGGGCTTCAGTTGATCAAACAGAAACTCCAGTGCCAGGAAATTGTATTCACTGCGCGAATAATCGATCAGATGCTGCTTGCGCTTGACACTGGCCATATTCGGATTGCCCGCGATCAACCGCCGGAGCCTGTATTGAGCTTTTGCTGGCCGGATTCGCTGTTATCCATACCGGCTGTACGCACAGCCGGCGCTGCTACCGCACCAACTGCCTTGCCTCCTTGGTTACGCTTGGCATCCTCGACCGAGGCCACCCGCGACTCCATATCGATACTGCCTTTGAAGTGGGCGCCATCCTCCATCACCACACGCGGAGCCTTGATATTGCCCCTGACCTTGCCGGTCGCGCAGACCGAAACGCGTTCAGATCCGAATAGGTCGCCCTCCAGCTCTCCTTCGACACGAATCTCCTTGGCATGGATATTAGCTTTGACCTTGCCGTGGCGACCGATGGTAACATTATTGTTCTTGAAATTGATGGTACCTTCCACCCGCCCCTGAATAACCACATCCTCTTCACCGGCCAGTTCACCCAGCACTGAAATCGATGGCCCGACCAGGGCCTGATTACCGGAAGCGGGCCAACCGGAAGAGACTGGCTCCTTTTCGGTACGTTTCTTTGCGTCAAATGCATTCCACATCGCTTTGCTCCTGTCTGTTACGGAAACCCAAAGACCCTACTATGCAAGTAATCTGCCACTGCCCTGGGCACTATTCTCACCCTAGTGCCAGGCCAGGTGTCAGGTCCGGTAAATGGAGTCCAGTGAGCGCTTTATGCTAAATTATGTGTCCATCAGCGTCCAGAGGCACGACTCTTCACTGTAGCCGCCATGATAGCGGACATCAGAGTATGTCATAGCGCCCATTAAACCAAGGAGTTTTTGTGATTGAAATCTTGCTCCAGTACGGACTGTTTTTGCTTAAAACCGTCACTATCGTTGTCGCTATTATGCTGATCATCGGCATGATTGCCAGCCTTACCAGCCGGCGCCGGGAAAAGGGTGAAGAATTCCTGACGGTGAAAAAGATCAACCAACGTTACGAAAAAATGGAAAACGACCTCAATCAGGTGATTTTGGACAACAAGGCCTGGAAACAATACAGCAAGCAACAGGCGAAAGCACACAAGGACCAGGACAAGGGCGGGGACAGGCCGCGTCTTTACGTGCTCGACTTCAACGGTGACATGAAGGCCAGCGCAGTCAATTCGTTACGCGAAGAAGTCAGTGCTGTTTTGACAGTGGCGCGAGCACAGGATGAGATCTTCGTCAAACTGGAAAGCGGCGGTGGCATGGTGCACGCCTATGGCCTGGCGGCCTCGCAGTTGCAGCGCATACGCGAACGCAAGATCCCATTAACCGTCTCCGTCGACAAAATAGCCGCCAGCGGAGGTTACATGATGGCCAGCGTCGCAGACAAAATCATCGCAGCGCCCTTTGCCGTAATCGGCTCAATCGGCGTCATTGCGCAAATACCCAACTTCCACCGCCTGCTAAAAAAACACGATGTCGATTTCGAACAGATCACTGCCGGCGAATTCAAACGTACCTTGACAATGTTTGGCGAAAACAGCGATACCGCCCGCGCTAAATTCCGCCAACAAGTTGAAGAGACCCATGCCCTGTTCAAGGATTTTGTCTCGGCCAATCGCCCGCAGGTGGATATACAGGCAGTCGCCACCGGCGAACACTGGTATGGCAGCCAGTCCCTACAGAACAAACTGGTCGATCAACTGATTACCAGCGACGACTATCTGATGAACAAACGACATGACGCTGAAATATATGAGATCAGCTATAAACAGAAAAGGGGGTTACGCGAACAGTTTTCAGACAAGATCCAGGGCTTGCTGAATTTCTGAGGTACTCTCTACACCAAAGCAGCAATCGCATCAATCAGCTCACGAGCATCAACCGGTTTATAAAAAAAACGCTGCACATTGACTTCATGAAAGTTGTCCGCGGTCACGCTATCACTAAAACCCGTACATAATATCACCGGGCAGCCGGGAGAGACCTCGTGAATCCGCTGAGCCAGCTCCGTCCCAGTAATCTGCGGCATGGACTGATCGGTTATAACGCAGTCGACCCCTTCCACATTCCTGCGAAAATAGCTCAGCGCCGCCTGCGCGTCACTAAACGCGATGACCTCATGCCCCGCCCTTTCCAAAATGCGGGTCGTCACCTTCAAGAGCATCGGCTCGTCGTCGACCAAAAGAATACGTGCAGTCAACGCGGGTAACGCAGAGGTATTTGCCACCTTTTCCATACCCGCCACACCAACAACAGAAGGAATATAGATGGTAAACTGGCTCCCCTCTCCGGGTTCACTATCGACAGTTATCGTCCCGCCGTGGTTCGCGAGCAAACCATGCACAGTGGCCAAACCCATGCCTGTACCGCTGCCAACCTCCTTGGTGGTAAAAAAGGGTTCGAATATACGTGCCTTTACCGCCTCACTCATGCCGCAGCCAGTATCCGACACGGTAATGCAGGCATATTCACCGGCGGGAATTTCTCCCAAAGACGCCGCGAGTTTGGCGTCGACAACGGTAGTACCGCAGGTAGCCCGGATGATTCCGGGTGAGTCGCCAATGGCCTGTGCTGCATTGATCAGCAGATTCATAAACACCTGGTGTAGCTCAGTGATATCGAATCGCACGGTCGCATCAGGATTGGCAATCTGAGATTCGATTTGGATGAAACTGGGAAGCGTAGCCGATACCATTGCCAAGACCTCCTCAATCAACGGCGCAACTTTGACATCGGTCACCTCGGAGTGATGTTGACGACTAAAGGTCAAAATCTGTGCCACTAACTGCTTGGCACGATCCCCCGCTGTAACGGCGCTTTGCAGGTAGCCAGCAATCTTTTCATTCTCCTTTGATTCATCCAGAGCCAGTTGCATAAAGCCGAGCATTACGGCCAACATATTATTAAAATCGTGGGCGATACCACCGGCCAGGGTACCGATGGCTTCCATCTTTTGGGATTGTCGAAAACGCTCCTCCAGTTGCACCTCGCGAGTGATATCACGACCGATCAACACAAAATTGCTGACAATACCGTTCAGATCCCGAATCGGTGTCACCGACGCCTCTAGAATAATCTGCTCTCCCTTTTCATTTTGCTGCGTAATCTTTCCCCACCAACTCTCACCTTCTTGAAGCTGTTGCCACACCGATGCACCACCCGCCCCCGACCCAACTTCATCCAACATCATCAGGCGTGTACCATTAAGCTCATCAGCTTTGACAGCCATCTTTGCTTCATAAGCCGGATTTGCGTACTGCACATTACCTTTATTGTCCGCCACCAGGATAATTTCATCCGTCTGCTTCACAAGCGTGGCGAACAAACGCGCCCGTGCCTCGGAAAGCCTGACATCGGTTACATCACGTGCCAACCCCTCCATACCCATGACGTTATTACTTTCGTCAAAGTAATATTTCACATTACACGATACGGTAACCGGGTACCCATCCTTATGGCGCAGCAACAGATCAAAATTGTTCAATACGCCGTCATGGCTTCGTAGTTTGTCCGCCAGCACGGTGAATTGGCGATCCAACTCTGGCGAGCCCTGAATATTCCTTCCCAGAAGCTCGTCCGGTGTAATACCCAATAAATCCTTTACGGAGGGGGAGATATAGGTGCAGATGCCATTGTTGTCAAAACGGAAGAACATATCCTGCAAATTCGTCAGAATTGCGGATAACTGCTGTTCAGATTCACGCAGTGCATTTTCAGCAAGCTTCATCTCGGTTATGTCGCTACCGCAACCACGATAGCCGATAACATTCCCCTGTTCATCATGCAGCGGCACCCCCTTGGTCAACAGACAAACACGCTTACCCGTTTTGGATACTCGCCAGCTCTCCAGATTGACAATGGGCTCATCATGCTCGACCAAGCGACGAAATGCCTGTTCAAATCTCGGAATGTCTTCGGGAACCATAAAGTCGTAGACAGGACGCCCGACCAGTTCATCAGGCTCATATCCCAAAATCTCGCCTACTCTGCCATAACAAAAAAGATAACGTGGCTCCAGATCGACCTCCCACACCCAGTCGCTCATGGTATCGACGATACCGCGAAAACGTTCCTGACTGTCTCGCAGCGACTGTTCAGCATTCTTACGTGTGGTCACGTCATAGAGAATGACAACCACCTGATCAAGAGCGCCGTTTTCGTCGCTGAATGGGGTAATACTCGCCTCAAGGCAGACACGGTCACCATGTCCGGTCAGGCACTGCAACTCTCCCTGCCAGGCAGCCCCCTTAGCCATCGATGCCCAGATAGCGTGAAACACCTGCTCACTATTTGCCCCCAGAAACAGAAAATCCAGCCGCCGACCCTTTATCTCCTTAAAACTGTAAAAAAACTCGTGCGTGAATTTTTCATTGCTATAGATAAAACGCCCGCTCTTATCGAGCATGAAGACTATACCGTTTTGATCCAAGGCAAAATTGCGTCGCTCCAATTGACTCAGAAAGTGACGCTTTACCATCGTATTGCTGCTGACACGGCGCAACAGAATAACCAACAGGACGAACACCATAATTAACGTGATGCACGAAAATAGTATATCGCGATTGCGAAAACGTTTTAGATGCGCCTTAGTCACCAGGGTGGCGTTGTGCAACTGCTCGATGACACCGGAAAGGTCTTTTTCAATTTGCGCCAAAAGCCGCTCAAAAGGCTGACGCGAATTTTCCGCCTCCTTGGCCCAACCGGCCAAAAGGGCACGTAATTGACGCTGAGTCAAATCCAGATCACCGATATTCTGACGTATCAAATAGGAATTGAGCTCGGAGAACCCACCCAACTCCAGATGCCCCTGAATATGCGCTATCGCATTCAACAGGTCATGATAGTTTGTCACATTGGTGAATTTCTCGCTTATCTCGTAGTTCACCACATTGACCAGATAGCGATCCAGATAGGCGACCTGTTCAACACGCCGCTCGTTAAGATAGGCACTGACTGCAAAGGCAACGCTACCGAGCATGGCAGCAACAAAGACAATAACGGAGTTTAAGAGAAAATAGTTGTCGTTGCCGCGGGTGCGCAAATAGCTCGCCATATAGGCGCCGAAGAAAACAACCAAGACCGTGGCCAGTCCCAGGGAAATATACGACATTACCAACCTCTATCGGCCAATCGGCCTGAAAATGCCTGCCGCAAATATTTCTGCGACGAGCGAGCTGGCCCGGGAACTGTTGTCAAACCACCTTGACATGCCAGGGTTCAAAACGCACCCCCAACATATTATCCAATGGATAACGCATGTTCAGGTAGCCTAGCTGAGTAAGTACCCTGTATTCCTGCGTCTCTGCGAAAGCTGCCGTAAAATTCTTATAGCCATAGCCGCGTTTGCCGACGTCAAAATCACTTACGCCATGATAGGAGTAACCAGGAGGTGCCAGCGAACGTGAAGCAAGAGAAAGATTACCCTGGGCATTCACCGCTTTATCCAGGAAAAGATAGAGCTGTTTGACGACACCGCGAATACCGGATGTCAACACGACATTCTCCCCCAGATCCTTGCGGATCTTTTTCAACAACTGCTCCGGCTTGCCACGAAACAGATAATTCCCGCTGTTGTTTATTTTCACTGTTTCGCGCGCCTTGATTTCCTGGGTAAAGTCACTGGAAACCTTTCCGCCCTGAAATCCATAATCGCGTGCATCTCGATGAAAGACCCCATCCATAAGATCCAATTCAGCTTTGGTGAAGGCACCGATTTTGGAATAGTTACTGGCGTAGAAAACCAGGCGGTCAAGACTGACCAAGCTGAAATTGGCGTGACCTATAAAACGTTGTGCACGCTCTAATCGCTGCACGACGGATTGCAGCGTCGTAAAATCCTTACCCGTAAGGGATATATCACCTTCATGGGCTGCGTCGAAATTGCGCATTTTCATCAGGTAGTCCTTGACGTGGTTGTCATCCCCCGCCAGGGTTTGAATGACCTGGGCATCATCGTGTGTAATTACTGGCAGACCCTGTTCAACCATCGACATGGCAGACTCTTCCAACACCAGTTCCTCCGGCTCTGAATCAGGAGTTGACCGCAAAAATATACGTCCACCAACCACCACCAGGCCACCCGTCAGCAGGGCGCGTAGCAACAAACGCCGGTTCACTGAACCACCACGAAAACGCGCTAAATCCACACGACGTAACATAACTTCTAGCTTCCCGATTGTTGTTGTACTAAGTAATTGGCCTGTTGAGAATTTTACACCCACAGTTTATCCATCAATTCTACAGAATTACACCGCCATGGTGGTTTTATAGTCAATTAATGGTGGTTTTTCTAGCGGTTAAATCGGACTTTTAAGGCGCTTACTTTAGCGCTATCCCTATAAGGCACCGACTAGTAACTTTTTTCAGTGAAAAACTGTCCTTATCACCTCTCATTGCAAGGATATTTACACATCGCAATCGTCCGCCTTTTTGTGTAACCTCTCTGGCCTGTTTCACAGATTGTCGTAAAGGGGAAAAAAGATGAGTGTGCCGGACATGAACCAGGTCAAAGAGTATCTGCTGAGCTTGCAGGACTCCATTTGTCAGGGCCTGGAACAGGAGGATGGCGAGGGCAAATTCCGCGAAGACGCGTGGCAGCGTGAGGGCGGCGGCGGTGGTCGTTCGCGGGTGATGAGTGAGGGCAAGGTCTTTGAACAGGCCGGCGTGGGTTTTTCCCATGTCTTCGGTGCCAACATGCCTGCCTCGGCCACCGCCCACCGACCGGAGCTAGCCGGACGCACCTATAACGCCATGGGGGTCTCCCTGGTTATCCATCCGCGCAACCCGTATGTCCCCACCTCCCATGCCAACGTGCGCTTTTTCATCGCGGAAAAACCCGGTGCCGAGCCCATCTGGTGGTTTGGCGGCGGCTTCGACCTGACCCCTTATTATGCCTTTGAAGAGGATGTCATCCACTGGCACCAGACTGCCCGGGAAGCATGCGTGCCTTTCGGTGACAATGTCTATGCCCGCTACAAGCACTGGTGTGATGAATACTTCTTTCTCAAGCACCGCAACGAGACCCGCGGCGTTGGTGGCCTGTTCTTCGATGATTTGAACGAATGGGGATTCGACAAGAGCTTTGCCTTCATGCGCAGCGTGGGCGACCATTACCTCAAGGCCTATCGACCCATCGTGGCCAAGCGTAAGGAGACCCCCTATGGGGAAAGGGAGCGTGACTTCCAGCTCTATCGACGCGGCCGCTATGTGGAATTCAATCTGGTCTTCGACCGCGGCACCCTGTTCGGCCTGCAGACCGGCGGACGCACCGAGTCCATCCTGATGTCGCTGCCGCCGCTGGTGAAGTGGCGCTACAACTGGCATCCCGAACCGGGTAGTGCCGAGGCCGATCTGTATGATAACTATCTCAAGCCACGCGACTGGCTTTAGCCATCGCGGATAATCACCCCCGCTGTTAGCGGGGGTGATTATCTGTCACCTGTCCTGTCGTTGTGACCACTACTGAGCAATGGATGAATCCGGCGTAAGGAGACAACCATGACAACCACCTTGAAACGCCCCCGCCACCCCATGCCGGACGATGTGTTGGCGATACTGACGCACCACAAACTCTTGTCGGTCTATCAGTCACGGCCACCCTATCAACAAAATGACTATCTGGGCTGGATCACACGCGCCAAACGCGACGACACGCGCCAGAAACGCATCCAGCAGATGCTCGATGAACTCAAGGCCGGCGACAAATACATGAACATGGCCTACAAAGCCAAACGCTAGACGCTAACTGCCTTAACGACCGTGCTGAATGCGCGGCCAATATTTATTCAAATCGAAATCCGGGCTGTGATCGTGCACATGGCATTGATTACACACCTTGGCCTTGTCCCAACCCTTGTGTTCGGTGGCTTTCGTGCCGCCAGAGGCGGCGTGTTGCGCCGCTGCGCCATGGCAGTTTTCGCACTGCACGTTGAGCAGGTGCGGGGTAATGGCCATATCGATAAAACCGCCGTCAGCATTGAAACCGACCGTATGACACTGCAGGCACTCCGGATCGAAGGCCTTGTCCACATTCTCCAGCTTGCCGTAGGCACCGGCATGCAGGCTCTCCTGCCAGGCCTGATAGGCCTTGTCATGACAACTCTTGCACGCCTCGGCGCCGGCAAAGGGTGACTGACCCGACTCACGCGCCTTACGTGCCGCTACGCGCTTTTCGTATTCCACTTTCACACGATCGTTGTAGGCCTGATACCAGTCTGCCAAGGTGGGATCATCCCCCACCTTTTCAGGCAATTCGATCACCTGATGGTCGGACCAGGCGGCAATACCACCCTGAGGTTTTATCTGCAGCGTCACTTTGCCTAGGCGCATACCGCGCGAGCCGGGCTGTAACACCAGGGTAGCCCCTTGCTGCACCGGTTCAGCGAACACCTCATGGCCGGAGCGCACAAACAGGATATCGACCGCCTTCAGATCGAACACCTTTTGCACCTTGGCCAGAGGCCAGTCGGTGCTCAGGATAGTGGTCATACCCTGGGTACGCGCCTGCACCAGCTGTTGTTGCAGCCTGGCCACGTCGTCATGCACCAGGGGCTTGGCGCCGGTCATCTCTGCCGTAGGTGACTTGTCCGGATTCAACCAGGTGAACACAGCCAGGCTTGCACCCGCGCGCTTGATAACACCTTGAGCTTGGAATCCCCCGGCCAGCCAGTTGCTGGCCACCCAGGGCAGCCCATTGTGTTGTACGAACTCGGCGCCGTAGGCGAGATCACGCCACTGGACAGCGATGGCATCGTAGCTGAGGGTCTGCATGCCCTGCAGAATAAATTCGGCCTTGATCAGATCCTGGCTGGCCTCGCTGGCGATCAAACCGCCGCTGGATATCAGCACCAGATCCTTGTTGTCTGATCGGAGTTGTTTGAGCATCTTGGAACGACGCTTGATGCCACCCAGATTGCCGGACTCACTGCAACCGCAAGGTTCCAGTTCGCCGTTGAGGTTTCCCGAATAGACCAGGGTGATGTTTTGTGTATCCGCAGCCGCACTTCCGCTGATCAACGTTGTGCACAAGAGCAGTGCCGATAGAGTCGATTTTTTCTTCATGTTTCCTCGCTGCTATTTCTGCCAGCGCTGTGCCAGCGCCTCATCTTTGGGCAGACCATATAAACCTTCGCGGTAGGCGCGGGCCATGGCCGCGCGTGCACGGCTGTCACCGCCACGAGCCGCCTGTTCGACCCAGGACATCCCTTGTTTGTCATTGCGCTCGACACCGCGCCCGGCCAGATACAACAATCCCAGGTTGAGTTGTGCGCGGCTCGAACCCTGGTTGGCTGCCGCCAGCAACCAGTGCACTGCCTTGAGGTCGTCGCCGCCACTGTCCATCAGCAACAGCCCCAGGTTTTCCTGCGCCTTTGTCAGCCCCTGCTCGGCTGCCCGCGTCAGCCAGTGCCGCGCCTGACCCGGATCTTTTTTCACGCCCAGGCCAAATTGATACATTACCCCCAGACTGTTTTGCGCCAGGACGTGGCCCTGACTCGCCGCCTGGGTATACCAGTAGACGGCCTTTTCGTCGCTGCGTTCCACACCCAGACCATGGCGATACATGACAGCCAATTTGCGCTGCGCCTCCACGGCCCCTTGACGTGCCGCCGGTTCCAGCAACTGCCAGGCGCGCTGGTAATCATGCTGTTCATAGGCAGCCAAGCCCTCCTCAAGCTGGCCGGCCGACAATGCCGTCGACACCAGAAACAGCAACACTCCTGCGATACCGCGCACCATCACACCCCCGGAATAAGTCGTCCTCAGCATACACAAGCTACACTCCAGGCACCAGCAAGGGGGCCAGGAGCGGCTTTTTACGCTATGCTTGCGCTCATTATGGCAGGTCGACACAAAGGTAATCGGGTACGCATCATCGGCGGGGAGTGGCGCAGCCGCCTGATCACATTTCCCGACGCCCGCGGATTGCGCCCCAGCACCGACCGCGTGCGCGAGACCTTGTTTAATTGGTTGCAACCGGTCATTGCCGGTACCCGCTGCCTGGACCTGTTTGCCGGCAGCGGCGTACTCGCCTTCGAGGCCTTGTCACGCGGCGCAGCCGAGGCGGTGCTTATCGAAAGGGATGCCAATACGGTGAATTACCTGAAACAGTCGGCCCAGTCCCTGGACGCCCGTGGTGCCTCCATCCTGCACATGGATGGTCTGGCCTACATCAGAGGCCGCGCTATCCACAAAGGCTTTGATCTGGTGTTTCTCGATCCGCCCTTCGGCCATGACCTGTTGAATAAAAGCATTCGCCTGCTGCACGAGAACCACTGGCTGAATAACGACGGTCTGGTCTATATCGAGGCGGAGCAAAACCTTACCACCTTGAACCTGCCCGCCGGTTGGCACATTCTCAAGGACAAACAAGCCGGTCAGGTACACTATTTACTCATTCAAGCGGCCTCAGGCCCCCAGGAGACCCAAGTATGAGCGTGATTGCGATCTACCCCGGCACCTTCGACCCGATGACCAACGGCCACAGTGACCTGGTTAAACGGGCCTGTAGCCTGTTCGGCACAGTCGTGGTCGCTGTAGCCGCCAATCCCAGTAAAAAGCCCCTGTTCGACCTGCCCAAGCGCATCGATCTGGCGCGTGAGGTGTTGGCCGATCTGCCTAATGTGCGCATCGAGGGCTTCTCCAATCTGCTGGTGGAGTTCGTGCGTCAGCAAAAGGCGCAGGTAATCCTGCGCGGCCTGCGCGCCGTCTCCGACTTTGAATATGAGTTTCAGCTGGCGGGCATGAACCGCAAATTAGCGCCGGAGATCGAGACGGTGTTCATGACCCCTGGGGAAAAACACGCCTTCATCTCCTCCAGTCTGGTGCGCGAGGTAGCGGCCCTGGGGGGCGATATCACCCCGTTTGTCCATAGCAAAGTCAAGGATGCACTGCTGGAATGTTTCCTTTAATATTAGCCCCCACTGTTTAACCCGAAAAAGGTATTGCTTTATGGCCTTATTGATCACCGACGAATGTATTAATTGTGATGTCTGTGAACCCGAGTGCCCCAATGGCGCCATCTCGCAAGGTGATGAAATCTATGTCATCGATCCCGATTTGTGCACCGAATGCGTAGGCCATTACGACACCCCGCAATGCGTGGAGGTCTGCCCGGTGGATTGCATCCCCAAAGACCCCAACCGCGTCGAAAACCAGGATCAACTGCGCGCCAAGTACGAAAAACTGATGGCCGCCAAGTAGTTCCATCCGACCATCCCCTAAGGAGGCCAGTATCATGAGTCTAAAAACCATCCTGATAACCGGCCTGCTCAGCGCGGCCTTCAACGCCGCAGTCGCCAGTGAAACACCACCCGCCACCGCCGTAGCCAGTGCCCATCCCCTGGCCACGGCGGCCGGTCATGAGATTCTGGCCGCCGGAGGCAATGCCTTCGATGCTGCTGTTGCCGTCAGCGCCGCTCTGGCCGTGGTAGAACCCTCCGGCTCCGGTCTGGGGGGTGGCGGTTTCTGGCTGTTGCATCGGCAAAAGGATGGTTTCCAGATCATGATCGACGGGCGGGAAAAGGCCCCGGCGGCCGCCCACCGGGATATGTATCTCGACGAACAAGGCAATGTGGTGCCCAAGCTCTCCATGGATGGCCCGTTGGCGGCCGGCATACCTGGTGTACCCGCTGCCCTGGACCACCTGGCCCGCCAGTACGGGCGCCTGCCCCTGAAGCGGTCCCTGGCCCCGGCTATCCGCCTGGCCAAGGAGGGTTTCACCATTGATGAAGGCTTTGCCATGATGGTGCAATTCCGCCTGGAGGCCATCCGGCAATCACCGGCAGCGGCCAAGGTCTTGCTCAAGAACAATGACGTACCGCCCGTGGGCCACCGCATCCTGCAGCCTGATCTGGCCCAGACCCTACAAGCCATGGCCGACAAGGGCAGCGCTGGTTTTTATCAGGGCGCCGTTGGCCAAAAACTGGTGGAGGGCAGCCGCGCCGCCGGTGGCATTTGGACCCTGAATGACCTGGCCGAATATCAGGTGGTCGAGCGCAAGCCCATCCAGGCGGAGATCAACGGCCTGCGTATAAGCACAGCGGCCCCTCCCTCCTCCGGCGGTATTGCCCTGGTCACCATGTTGAATATCCTCGCCGGTTACGACCTAACCAAGCTCGACAACCAACAACGGACGCACCTGGTGGTCGAGGCCATGCGCCGCGCCTATCGCGACCGTGCCTTGTATCTGGGAGATTCCGACTTCTTTCCCGTGCCGGTAGAACGCCTGACCAACGCCAATTATGCCGCCGGCCTGCGCGCCTCCATCAATCCGGCCAAGGCCACACCCTCCAGCCAGTTAAGCGGTGAAGCACAGACCGGCGGTGGTAACGATACAACCCATTTCTCCATATTGGATAGCGAAGGCAACCGGGTAGCCGCCACCCTCAGCGTCAACTACCCTTTCGGCAGCTGTTTCATACCACCCGGTACCGGAGTCCTGCTCAATGACGAGATGGACGACTTTTCCGCCAAACCGGGTGTACCCAACGCCTACGGTCTGGTGGGCGGTGAGGCCAACGCCATCGCCGCCGGTAAGCGGCCGTTGTCGAGCATGTCACCCACCTTTCTGGAAAATGACCGCGGCATAGCCGTTGTCGGCACACCGGGTGGCAGCCGTATTATCACTATGGTCTTGCTGGCGGCACTGGCCTATCACACTGGGGCCAGCGCACAGGAGATGGTCAGCCTGCCCCGCTACCACCACCAATATCTGCCGGACATCATTCAACACGAGGCACAGACCTTCAGCCTGGACGATAAACTGGACCTGCAACAGCTGGGACACCAGTTGGAAGAGGTGCGCAGTGATTTTTACGGCAATATGCAGGTGGTGGTCTGGGATAAAAAGCATAACGACGTGCAAGCTGCCAGCGACCCGCGCCAGCGTGGCGAAGCTGAGGTCAAAAAGCCGAAAAACGCCAATAATCCAGCAAAATAGTCGTTTATTAGGCCGATTTTTTCCGGTTGCCTGGCCCTGGTGAATCCGTTAGACTCGTACACGCTTTTTAATCATCACCCCTTCTCAAGGGGTTTACGGGAGGAGAAGAACAATGGGTTGGGCAATCGTTCCTGTTTTGCTGTTTGGTGTCGGTATTGTTGCCGCCACTATCATGTCCGGTATAGCTCTGGACGAGACCAAAGGTGGTCTGAAGTAAGTTATCGCTGTTTAGTAAGTTCAACAGCTTAGGAAAAGCCCGGTTCACCGGGCTTTTCAACGTTTAAAGCTCCTCAGCAGTTGGTCCCCATGCAAGCAAAAATTTCCGAATACCATAGTCTGGTCAAATTCATTGTTACTTCGGCGGCTTTCTTTTTTGTCGGCGCCATTCACGGCGTCGTACAAACCATCCATCCCGTACGCGTGTGGCTAGACTCTATAGGCAGTCCGTACGGAGGGCCGGGTCATATGATCGATCCGTTAGCCCACGCACATATCAACTTATTGGGTGGCGTTGTCGTCTTATTGATGGCCTTCTCTTATTACATTCTGCCCAAAGTGACCGAACGCCCAATCTATTCCCGGAGACTGCAGGAACACAGTTACTGGTGGACCACTATCGGTATCTGCTGCTTCTACAGCACCTTGATGATCTTCGGCATTTGGGAAGGTATGTTATGGCTGGATCACCCGGAACAGGTGCCAGAGGTACATAAGTACTATCCTCCGGTCATAGGCACTGCCTCTACCATTATGGGTATGGGTCTGTGGATCTATTTTGCCAATCTGTTTTTAAGCGCGCGTAACTACTATCGGGAAGTCAAAAAATCGTGAGACGGCAGTGCGGTTGTCCGGAAAAGACGCCGGATTGGGACGGCAAAGAGGTCGACTTGAGCGGTCAGCCTGCCCACGTCCTGCCCTTCCCTACCCTGTTTCACATGCCGCTAGGCTATGAGATCTACCGCAAGCGTCAGACGCAGGAGATCGAACAGCTTGAATTACAGGAGCAGTGGCCCGGGCTTAGCTTGATGCAAACCGGTTTTTTGCGCGGCCGTCTGATCAGTCTGTTGTCGCCGAACAGCAACAGCCCTTCCCACCGCATTCAGTCATTGCCTGCCTTTACTGCGCTGGCGCGTCTGCACCGCGGCGGAATTGGCAGTGTGCGCCAGAGCCTGTTAAAGATGCAGGGTGAACTGCTAGACAAGGGGCGCATGCCCAAAGAGTTATATATGGCCTACCTCACCTGCCCCCATTGCGCCGATCAGGCCGGTGGTGAAAAGATCCTGCTAGTGCGTCGCTGGGAAACGAGCTCACGCCTGCAGGCGCGCATCAACAAGCGCTGAGCCTACTGCACGATAACCTCACCGGTATTACCGACTGTCTCGCCGACACCGCCGCTGACTTCGGTCAGACCTTGTGAGACCGTCACTCCTTGCAGAGTAATCGATCCGCCGTCGCCACCTGCGCTGCCGGCAAACGATACATCCGCGTTGCCGCCGCGCGCATTTAGCTCAGCGCTGTTGGTCAATGAACCACCTGCCGACATCGAAATACTTCCACCCGGAGCACCGTACATAGTTGCACTGCCACCAATGACCTTGACATCGGCTTCGTTACGTATCGAAGTATCACTGCTTAAGGTTACCATCCCACCAACCCTGCCAGTTGAGCCACTGCCCCCACCCGCCAGTATTCGACTGTATCCGGCCAGGGTCAGTGAACCCTTGTCCAGGGATTCGAGGTTTATCGTAATTGCGCCACCGGCGCCGGCCTCGCTGGCAAGTGAGTCACCACCGCGGCTGATTATATCCGTCGCCATAACCAAGGAGGCATCGACACCCGCCAGGGAATAGGCGCGTAGCTCCACGTTACCGGCAGCTTTGGACAATCCCTGAATGCTGTCGCCGCCGCGGGTAATTACCGAACTACCCAGCTGGTACATAGCACCGCAGCTATCCAGTGAAAAATAACCGCCTGTACCGGCGGCGCCTTCAAGCGTGTCTCCACCACGGCCTACGATAGCGCCCGTGTTTACAATTTCACCAAACGTGCACTCGCTGGCCAACGCTGCCCAACTGCGACCGGCATTAAAGATCACTGAACCGGCGTTACCACCGCCGTTAGCACCATCGCCACCGCGGACTGTCAACTGTGCATTGTTATATACCGAGCCCATTGCTGCGGAAAACTGCAGGTTATTGCCATCACCACCAATTCCATATAATGCGTCACCACCATTGGCCAAGATACGTCCAACATTGTAGATATTCGCGTGGGACTCTATGTAAACCCAACCTGCAGCCCCTCCATCAACATTGGATGCAGTGGAATTAGCACCATTTGCCAATATATGGCCCTGGTTGATTACACCGACGTCACCCGACAAAATACCCAAAGCAAAGAGAGTCACACTACCGGATGATGCCCCGTCAGTCTCCCCTTGTACATTAATCACAGCCTGGCCACCCAGAACAATGTTTGCAGCTGAAAGCACCACACCGAACCGCCCACCGCTTGGCCTAGAATCACCGCGCACAATACCTTCGATAAAAACATCAGATGCAAAGACCAACTCTGCACCGCCCGAAATAGTCAATATGACATCGGGTAGGATATGCAAACCGCTTACCGTTGACTCCACCCCATTCACGGCATGGTAGACATGATTGTCACCGTATTTAAGGTAGTAGCCATTTGCGGGGGGTGTACCAGGCATCGTCAAGACTGCGCTCTGTGTCAGCGACCATGGATTGTCACCACCGGTGAATTGATAGTCCGGCAAAACAAAATCCGCCGTAGCGTTTACTTGATCGACAAGATTTACCGCCAATGCACCACTACCGCCGTTTTTGTTGATAGTGATACTGCCGGCGCTACCGCCATAGCCCGCAACATCATCGCTATTTCCACCACGGACCGAGATCCGCCGCGCATCAACGCTGAAGGTCAGCTCAACCGGTAGTAGATCATTACCTGCCAGGTCTTTCCCTTCCAACAACAAGCTACGATCGGTCCCGCCGCCCCAACTGGAACGGGGATGCAATATCAACACATCGGCATCGCTACCTTGCTGCCAGGATGCGTGCACATTATCCATAGCCAGGTCGCCCAGCCAATGCACCGAATCGACCGCCATCTTTTCACTAAACTCCACCACAATCTCGCTGAGCGGTGCGAGGGTTGAGCCACTATCGGGATAAACCTGGAATTGAGGTGCGGTGGTATCGGGTACTTCGACGGGATTGGATTCTACGGGTGTGGGAGCAGGAGAAGGACTTGGTGTTGGCATTGGTGTAGGTGTAGGGTTTGGATCGGGATTCGGATTTGAACCGTTTTGCAATCCGGCGTCATCATCAACGGGTTTTTTGTCAGTCTTGTCACCACCGCCACACGCAACCAACACCAACAGCAACGACACTACTGACAAAACCTTGCAAAACACCCCGATATGATCGTTTTTCATATCCCCTCCCCCTGAAAATTTTTTTGCAATTCAAGCCGCCAGGATTATTACCCAAAGCATGCGCTAACCCCCGTTCGACGCAAAAACGACAGTACAACTCGTGCTACTGAAGAGTGCGCAGGTAGGCAATAACATCTCGCCGGTCCCGCTCACTGGCCAGTCCGGGATAGATCATGCGTGTGTTAGGTTTGATCTTGCGTGGATGCAACAACCAGCGATCCAGGGCGTGGCTATCCCAACGCTCGAAGGGTACACCGCTGATACTCGGTGGGCGATTGAATATTCCCTTCAATCCGGGCCCCACTTTAACAACGCCATGCTCCAAATGGTGACAAACGGCACAACGTACCTCGGCCAGCGTCTTGCCGCGCTCGGGATCACCCTGGTGTACCGGATTGGCCAGCGCCTTGAATGACAGGAATTGAAAAGTCATTAGGGAAACTAACAACATCATCAGCCACTGCCCGTTCATGGCGTCTCCTTGGAAATCAGTAGGGGAAAATAGAGGGTGTGCTCTTCGCCTTTACGTCGCAGTTGCACGGCAAGGACATCCTTGGCGGGGTCACGAACAGCCAGGGCACGACGAAACACCCCGGTAAATCCATCCTGTATTGCCTGACGCGGCTCGACGCCAGGGATGGACAAGGTTACCACCATATCATTGACCGGATGGGTACCTTTACGTGTGGCGATAACGATAAACTCCACCATCCCGGCGGACGGCGGACTGGGGCGGCTCTCCACCACCACAACCACGTCCTGCCACTGTTGTATGCCGATACGCATGGACTCACTGGAGCCGCAGGCAGACTGAGCCAACAGAGCAACGGATAACAATGTGGTTGCGACTAAAGCTCTCACAGGGTCTCCACCGCATTGGCATGTTTCTGTAAATAATCGAGCAATAGCCGCTGCTCGATGGGCGTCAACCGGTTATAGGATTTGGTCACCATACGGTCCTGCATACGATTGAGCACGCTGGGCCAGACCTTGGCGCTATGGGTGGAAGGCAACGGCGCGGCATGACAACTGGAACAGCGTTCCAACAACACCTTGGCGCCCTCGGAGTCCGCCTCCGGATAGTTGTGAACTACCTGGGTATTGATCGGCTGACAGGCAAACAGAAGCGTCAACATACCGAGGGGCAAAATGTATCGCATGTATTTACTCGGTCTTGTCATCTTGACCTTTTTCCTTATCACTATCCAGACGCCCTGCCGCCTTAGAACCGTACATGTTGACCATGTAGTAGACAAAGGTCCCAAAGACTAACAGATAGACGATGGCGGCGCCAAACCCCCAGTTGATCCATTCGCGCTCATAACCGGGGCGATCCCCCCAAAAGGGAAAACTCAAACCGATGGCCACCAGCAGAACAATGGCCACCACCCCCAGAAACCAACGGGGCACGCCGCGCTGTGACTCGGGTATTCGCTCAACCAGCTCCCAATCCTCCAGGCCGCGTTTGGCCAGGCGCTCCTCGTCGGAGGCGTAACCGAAGTGGTCCTGGGGAATCTCGCCCCAATCGGATTTGGTCTCGGTAACGGGCGATTCAGATTTCATCTTCTCTTCTACCATAATAACTACCCCACGAAATGGTGAATCGGATAAGTGGCACGCCAACCATCCGCTGATTCGGCAATGACCAGAAAACGGTGCAGGCCCCGCCCCAACTCCTGCGATACCTGCAGTTTGATATCGACATAGCCCACGCCGTCGAAGTGATAGGCGCTGCGCTCCAGCTGTATCAATCGGCCGTCAACGCCCTCGACGCGAATTGTGACGTCAGCCGGCGCATACAGTTTATGTGAGACACGCACGCGATAATCATTGATCTGTGCACCATGCTCCTGATCCGCCCGATAGGCGGCCAGATGGTAGGCGTCGTAGTTGATCAGACCCGCGACGAACATCACTACCGCTATCAGCAGAAAGGGCAGAGTCCAGCGCACCCGCGTCGACAATGACCCCATGCGGCTGCGCAGGCGGAAAAATCGCCCTACGGGCCGCTCGCCCATATGAAAGCTGAGCAAGCCCGGCAAGCCTTTTTTTGCCTGAAGATTGCGACAGGCGCTGATACATTCACCGCAATTGATACAGGTATCGAAGACATCGGTCTGGCGTGGATCGATATCGAGGAAACAGGCGGTTACACAATAGTTGCAGCGGACGCAGACATCGGCACGCGACTTGTCGTAGGCGACGTGCAGGGTTTGGGTTGTTTTGAATCCATGTTGCCAAACCTTGTACATGCACATGAATCGACACATATAGTGACGGATTACCGATATATCCAGCAACAACACCAAGACAAATACGGCATAGATAAAATGCAGCGAAGGTGCCAGCGCCGGATCAAAGCGAAATGTCACGAATGACCAGATTAGTGTTGGTGGATAAAAATAAAACAGAGGAATCAAAGCGAAGAACATCGCCACCAACAGAAAAGAAACTGAAAGAATCAGCCAGTTCAACACTCGGTCCTTGGCTACGGCAACCTGCAATGGTTTGCCGTCCATGGATAACTGAGCGCGCTTGCCCAACAGGCGCCGCATCATATAATTTGCCCACTCGGAAACACTGTTTTGCGGACAGGCCCAACCGCAGAAGGCTGTGCCCACCGAGGAATAGAGCAGCACGAAACCGGTAGCCACCATCAACCAGGCACCAAACACCAGAGAAAAATCGGACCACCAGATCTGACGGTCAAGCACTACAAAGGCGCCGGCGATGGGATCGATGCGCAGCAGTCCGGTAACGGGGATTAGAATCAACAAAGCAATGAAGGCTAATTGACTGAAACGCCGTTGCCAATGCAAGCGATTGCTGGCCTTAACCGGCGTAACCGGAATATTGCTTTGTATTGATACCTGCGCCATCGCTACAACCTACTCTTTTTCGTCCAAAGAAGAGTCCAGGGGACTCACAACCCGCAGTCGCTCACGCACTGTCTTTTCCAACTGTTTGTCAGCGCGCAGCCTCGCCAACTCCAGTTGACGACGCAGGGCCTCGGGATGATCGGGCCTTATTTTCAATACAGCTTGTAAAACCTGTCCCTCATCGATGCCCTGTCGAGCTGCCAGTTCCACCGTAGCCATGATATTGTCTGCCATGGCGGCCATAACCCAGCGATCCTGTGGGTTAGCCTGGTAGGCCAGACGCATCAACTTGCGCGACTCCTCCTGCTGACCACGCAGCAGGGCCAACCAGGAACGTTCAGCCAATTCTGTAGCGGCGTAGGCACGGGTAAAGTACTCCCGTTGATCCAGCGGCACCTGCAAAAACTCTGCGGCCTGCTCCACCCTGGGTCGGGATGCCAATAAATCATGGAGCAGACGCGCCAAGTCCAATTCACCCCGATAACGGGCACCGGGCAGATGAAATTCCAGTGTGGGTGCCCACTCATCCTGCACGGGACCCTCGGTCTGAGGCATTTCTCCCCAAAATCTTCCCAACCAGCTCCACAGACCTTCGCCGCCTGTCATGGCCAGCAACTGTTGCTGCGGCAGATCAGCATAGGTTGCCAACAAGCGACGGATTGGCGGAAGTTCATCCTTGCCACCCACCAGGGCCAGGCGAAAGGCATCTATATATAGAATCGCTCCAGGAAAAACCTGACGAAAACTGCGCAAAACCGTAGCCAATCCAGCCGGGTCAAATTGGTTCAAGGCCAGCCACTGAACGAACAAGCCGCCCGGCTTCAGGCGCCGGTGCGCACGCTGAAATTGCTGTACCGACAGTAGACCGGCCCGCCCCACCAGATCCGGGTGGAACAGATCGCCAATGATAACATCATAAAAAGCCATATCGGAAATAAGAAAATGGCGGGCATCGTCGCGAACGATATTTAAATGCGCTGCTACCCCGCCGTTTACCGGGGCAAACCAAGGCTGAATCGCCTCGATCGCCCCCTGACTCAGCTCCACGGCAGTCCGATGCAAGTCAGGGAAGGCTAGG
>DKAX01000041.1 GCA_002450975.1 Proteobacteria bacterium UBA6915 | reverse complement strand
TCCGGCACTATTGACCATGGAGATCGCTGATCGTGGCACAGGTCTGGCACCGGAAGTCGCGCAGCGGGCAGGTCAACCCTTTACCACCACCAAGTCCAGTGGCTTGGGACTCGGGCTCTATCTGACCTTCGCGACGCTTGAGCGCCTGGGTGGTGAGATCCAGCTGTATAATCGGGACGGCGGCGGCACACTATGTCGCCTGCAACTACCCCTACAATCCCTGAGTGTGAGTCACTGATGATCAACGAAGAACTGCCTAATCTGTTGCTGGTGGATGACGATGTCACCTATTGTGAGGTGATGAAAAGCGCGCTGGAGAAACGCCAGTTCAGTGTCAGCATGGCACACGACGCCATTGCCGGTATATCGGTCGCGCAACAGGAAACACCGGAGTACGCCATCGTCGATTTGAAAATGCCCGGTCCCTCCGGCCTGGAGCTGGTCAAAGCGTTGATGGATTTGGACCAGAATACCCGTATCGTCGTCCTTACCGGCTACTCCTCCATATCCACCGCCGTCGAGGCGATCAAACTGGGCGCAACTCATTATTTAAGCAAGCCCGCCAGCATCGATGAGATCCTGTCCGCATTTGATCGCACCCAAGGCGACGCCCAGACCCCGATTACCGATAAGCCGCCCTCGGTGGCACGCCTGGAGTGGGAGCATATCCAAAAGGTGTTGAGTGAGTGCAACGGTAATATCTCCGAGACCGCCCGCCAGCTCAACATGCATCGCCGCACCCTGCAGCGCAAACTACAAAAAAGACCCACGCGCCACTGACATACTTCACTGTCGTTCGTATGACAGATTCCAGCGCACCGCCATGGTGACATGTCCGGCACTTATGACTCAGCCAGAGGTGCCCCGTGGAAAGACTGACCGACGCTCAACTCCAGGAAAAACTGGGCGACTATATCGCCCCCCAAGGTCTCTATCAAAAAACCAAGGCCCTGCCCTTTCTGGGCAAGGTCACCTGCAATGTCAGCAAACTGGAGGCCGGCTCCTGGCAGGAGATCATCCTCGACTATGAAGTGGGCGCCTCCGGCATTGCCGACGGCGCCTGGATTAAGGCCACCTTCAAGTTCTACTCCGACTGGGCCTTGTTCCAGACCAGCGACCCCAAAGGGGCCAACTACGTCAGCGCCGAATATCAGGCCGGCCCCCTGGTGCCCGGACAAAGCCCGGCCACGGTGCAATCCCTCAAGATCCGTTTCGACCAGAAGGGCCATGAGCGCCCGTTCCAAAAGGCCTTGATCGTCGATACGGTGGATGGCTTCCTCAACCCCGGCGACCACATCATCCTGCGTCTGGGCGACCGGCGCGCCGGTGGTCCCGGCACCCGCGTGCAGACCTTTGTCGAACAGGGCTTCCGTTTTCGCTGCTACATCGATCCCCTGGGCACCTCCCGTTTTGCCGACATCCCCGGTGACATCGTCATCGACATCGTCCCCGGCCGCCCGGCGCGCACCGTCATGACCGGCCCGCGTCTGGCGCGCTGCGGCGAACCCCTCTCCCTGCGCCTGCGCGTGGAAGACAACTGGGGCAATACCTGCTGGAACACCCCCACGCCGGTGCAACTCACCGGCTTCATGCAGGGTGAAAGGGTATTCGAACAGACAACCACCACCGCCGACCAGGGCTGGGCCGTCGCCCGCCTGGATAGCCTGCCCAACCAGATGGCCGGCGAATTGACCATCGTTGCCACCCTGCCGGAACAGCCCCAGGTCGGCGAGAGCTGCTACTACCTCACCCTGGACAACAAACTCCCATTCCCGCGTTGCTATTTCGCCGACCTGCACGTCCACTCCGACGACACCGTCGGCACCAACGATACCACCTACAACCTCAGCTATGGCCGCGACGTGGCCGGGCTGGACATCCTGGGTTACACCGCCAACGACTTCCAAATTACGCAACAACGCTGGAACCAGGCGGTGGAGCTGATCCGCACCATCAGCCAGGAGGGTGAGTTTGTCGCCTTCCCCGGCACCGAGTGGTGCGGCAACTCCTGCGCCGGTGGCGACCATAATGTGATCTTTCTGCATGAACGCACCCCCGAGTTCCCCTTCGACAAGGACGGCAACGTCTGTCGCTCCTTCGAGTGGAATGAGGACATGAATACCAAGGAGCTACGCGCTGGCGCCTGGCCCCTGGAGGAACTCTACGCCACCTACGCCCACGACCCGGAGGGCCACCTGCTCATGCCCCACGTCGGTGGCCGCCGCTGCCTGCTCGACTGGCACCACCCCAAACTGGAGCGTCTGGTGGAGATCGAATCGGCCTGGGGGCACTTCCCCTGGCTCTATGAAGAGACCATGCGCCGTGGTTATAAACTGGGCGCCTCCGCCAACGGCGACGAACACCGCGGCCGCTGTGGCGGCGGCGTACCCGGTACCGCCGTCTTCGGCACCAAGGGAGGACTCACTGGCGTCATCGCTGGGCAGCTGACCCGCGACGCCGTTGCCCAGGCCCTGCGCGCACGCCACACCTATGCCACCACCGGTGAACGCCTGGTGGGTCTGACCCGTAGCGGCAATTACATGCAAGGGGACGAGTTCGACCACAACGGCGATGCCACCCTGGACTATCGCTTTCTGGGCGACGCCGGCTGGGACGAGATCAGCGCCTACGATCACACGGGCTGCATCTGGCGGCGCAACCTACACCAGGAGCTGGGCTACTCCGATCGCCACATCCGTCTGCGCTGGGGTGGCGCACGCATCAAGGACCGCTACCGCTGGGCCGCCTGGAAGGGACGGATCTCCATCATCAATGGCGTGATCCACCAGTTCAGCGGCCACGGCTTCGAGCACGACGAGGAGACCTGCTGGCGCGAGAATACCACCACCATCGCCTTCCAGTCGGACACCTACGGCGATGCCGACAGCATCGAACTGGACATCAGCAACCTGGCCAACTGCCGCATCGTCATCGAAGGCACCATCGACGGCTACGTCAAGGTGGGTGATCCCCTCAAGGGCAACCCCTTTGTCCACTGCCCCGAGTTCCGCTGGGAGATCAGCGGTGAAGATCTTATGCAAAGCGACGGCAGCCTGCGCAAGGCTCTGGGCGGGGCCGACCTGTTCCTGGCCATGGAACGCCTCACCGACCAGTCCCTGCCCCGTGACCTGAGCGGGCAACTAACCGTTGACGCCGCCAACGCCGACTTCGGCTTCCGCCCGGTATTTTTGCAGGCGCGACAACGGGACGATGCCAAGGTCTGGACCTCGGCGATGTTTATTCGCTTTGTTTGAATATTGAAAACAGATTGAGGGGATTAAAGCATTAACCAGTTTCACAGCGATAACCATTGCGGTTATCGCTGTGAATGTTTTTTGCTAGCGCATGAACATCAGGTTGTAGCGATAATCTGGTTTGATCCAGGTTCCACTTTGTGAACATCCGGTACCCACAACATTGCTGGAACAGCCATGGTCATCTTCTTTTCCAGCTGAATCTATCCATGCCCAATACACAGTATCATTGGCTGTACCGGTACAACCTGATGTACTCGCATTGGAATACGCCGCTCCATTTCTACCCTTATTAACCCACATAGCTCCATTACCAAACATTGATGTTCCTTGAGGTGTAGTACCTGTACTATCGGGAACAATCTGATCACCTTCGATATTAAACGTATCTATTACTGAAGCACTACTACAAGTTGCACCTACGGGATCCGCCTCACTTGGGGCGCTATCGAATGAAGTATCCCAGAGATTCATAAAATTCGTAGTCATGAGGTTGAGGACATCATCGGTAATGTTTGTGATATAGCTCAAACGCCAGGTTTCTCCCTGACTGGTGCTCACACTCAGTATGTGAGTGGCACCATTTTTCACCAGAGGACGGCAATCCTGCGACGCCTGCGGCCCAGTAAACTTGGCCACCGCCACCAGATCGTCGCGATTGACCGCTGCCCGGGCAAAGGGGTCGGTCAGCGACATGGCACCATCACTATTATCCCGGTCAAACTTGCCGCACAGGGTCCAACCACCGCCATAGGTATTCATATCGCAATAGACCTTGAACACGTCACCGGTGCCGCTGGGATCGATGAAATAGGCACCGGAACCGATGCTGTCACCATTATCCAGAATCGCCTTGCAGGACTGGGCCGGCCGTGCCGCCGAGTGGCCCAGGCGCGCGCCGATCTCGCCCAGGTCACTGCAGAGAAATCGCCCGCTCTCGTCGATACCAACAACGATCTGACCGACATTACATTTTTGCGCGCTCAGATGATTGGTCAGCCGCCGATTATTGTCATTTACTGCATCCTTCAAATGCTGGAAATTGCTATTTACATCCTTGGCCTTGGCGGTGGTCTTGGCCTCAAAGGTATTCAACTCACCTACCTCAGCCGCGACTATCACAAGGCTATTCGACACAAGGACAAGCATACTGCAAGCTTTAAGAATCAATCTAATCACCCACCCCTCCGATCGCAGGTAAACCCCGCCCGTATCTCACAAAATTTGCCCATTATAGAAATCACATTCGCTAGGGTTCAAGTTTAAAACAGACTTTAAGACGACCAGCACACAAACTAAGACATAATCAAACGCCTTTAAACCTATATCAAAAGTAAGCCATACAATGATTTACACGTGATTACAAAGACAGTGACGCGATGAAAAAGGCGCGGTAAACTACCCCACAACACTGAATGACTCGAGGGAATAAGACTATGTCAATTTTTCGCCTGATCAGCCTGACTCTATTGATCGCCTTCGTAACCGCATGTGGCACTGCCGCCGACGACGCCAGTAAAAATGACGACAAGGCCAAGGGTTCCAACTGGAATGAGATGAAATGGGACGAAGGTAAGTGGAAATAAAAAGAAAGGGGGACTGGCAAAGTCCCCCTTTCTTAATATCTATTACACGTATTGCTAGTAAACTTCTTCCGCCTCTATTGTCCAGCGGGTACCACTCCAACCTGTATAACAGTCGCTTCCGCTATATCCAGGTGTCGCAGAGACCCAAACCTGTATTTCGTGATTACCGGCAGCTATCCCTTCGCAATACCCAAAAACACTGCCACTGCGGTAGTGGTTAATTGCCGTAACACCCGCAATATAAAAATCATAAATCAAGCCACCGCCGGGACACGATACCGCAGCGTCAGCCCCCGTCTTAATTCTTATTTCCCAGCGACATGCGCGATCGTGGCTATACACTCGCCAATTATCTGAATAACCAATACGAATAGCAGTATCATCATTTGACTTATGAAACTGCAGGACCCTGGAAACAATTTGTCCTGTGTCGGCTCCATCCGTTCCAGTACCAGTAGCCCTTGCAATACGTCTGATCACACTACCCGATTTATCGACAAACAATTGATTTACACCATTACCATTATTGATGGAAAACAGATTCCCGTCTTTGTAGGCCAGCTCACCTAACGCCCCAGCTACGTGATTTCCGCTCAAAGTCAATGCCAAATCGCTCTCAATGGCTATCACGATAAATTTCTCATTTTTAATTTTTATGGCATCACCAACGTTTAATTCGCCAGTAAATAATGTATCCACACCTGTTACCGTAGGCGAACCGGCCGGCACTGTCACTTTGCCAGTCAATTCGTAACTCAACATTTGGCTGGATAAACCTGTAGCGGCTTCAATAGTGGTCATGCGAGATTCCGCCTGACCAATTCGTGCATCATTATCATTCACAGACGATGCAATTGCGGAAAAATTTCCGTTGACCTGTTCAGCCTTTGCAGGTGTATTGGGTGCGAAGGTATTTGGTATCGCCAATGGCGATGCTATACCCATTGAAGAAACCATAAGGCTTACAATAGTTATCAATATTTTCATATATCTTGACTCTCCCGTTCTCCCAAATATCCGTCGTTATCCATTGAGACAAAGTCTACATATTCCGACATTCATGGATAAAGGCAAGGCTTGTGATCATAATTCAGCCAGCAAAACAGGTCAAAACTATATTCGCCTATTATGTCACTTAAATCGCGAGTCTATGCCCGCGACATATATTCCCCGGTCTCTGTATTCACCTTGATCACCTCGCCCGGTTCCATATATTCCGGGACCTGCACCACCAGACCTGTATTCAAGGTCGCCGGTTTGGTGCGCGCCGAGGCGGAGGCGCCTTTGATACCCGGCGCGCAATCGGTAATGGTTAATGCTACCGTTGGCGGTAATTCTATCCCGACCACGGCATCATCGACCATCAAGGCATGCATGCCTTCCAAACCGTCGGCGATATAATTCAACTCATCCTCGACCAGGCTCTCGGGCAGGGTAAACTGTTCGTAGCTTTCATTATCCATAAAGGTGCAGCCATCGGCGTCGCGAAACAGGAGTTGTACGGCGCGGCGCGAAAAATCGACCACATCAACCACCTCGTCCCCCTTGAAACTGCGCTCGACCTTCAGGCGGGTCACGATATTCTGCCCCTTGGTTTTGTACAAGGTGTTGCCACTACGCGACGATGCGGTCTGCACAAAGACCTGCTTTACATAGACAATCTGGCCATCGACACGGATGACCATCCCCTTTTTTAATTCATTGGCCTTCATGATTCACTTCCGGAAAATATGCTGAGTTGAACAAAAGAAAGGGCAATTATGTCAGGCTTGCCGGCCAGGCGGCAGCAATTTTTCCAGGACCAGTCAAAAAACTGCTGTCTTTGCTCAGGCCCAGCGACTGCTCTTACCGAAACGGGATTTGAGAAAGGCCATCTGATCGGCCAGGATTCGATTATGGTTCAACAGGGCCAGGTACTCAGCACGGTTAGGGGCATAGGGCACCGCGATCAAAGGCATATGCGCCTCTTCCGGCGTACGACAACCCTTATGCACATTGCAACTGCGACAGGCCGTCACCACATTGGTCCAGGTATCGCGACCTCCACGCGAACGCGGAATGATGTGATCACGGGTCAGATTCTTTTCCTGAAACTCGTCACCGCAGTACATGCAGATATGCATATCACGCCGAAAGAGTTCACGGTTGGTAAGTGTGGGACTGACCCGGCATTGGTGAAAGAATTGTCTGTGGGAGCCGCGCACGGCGATGATGGAATTGATTTGCATCTGGGACTGAAGACCGGTGAGCCGGGAGGTTCCACCGTAGATCGTCAGGGTGTGTTCACCGGCGGTCCAGGCGACCCTATCCAGTGCGTAGTAGTAAACCGCGTCTTGCCACGTTAACCACTCTAGGGGCTGTCCAGCGGTGTCTAGCCTCAATATTAAAGCCGAACCCATACCTTAACATCCACATGATTTCGTTATACTTAATGATATGACAGCAATATCCGCGCCATACCTGTTTGTTACTCAGTATAGCGGCATTTCGGTAAAAAACCTGAACCGACGGGTTCTCGTCTCCGACAATGCGCCAAACCTGTGGCACTCTGGACGAAATCTCGTCCCCATGTCAAGTGATGTATTGTGAAAGACACAATTCAGGCAAACAATCGCCTGAATTACGGGATACTTGTTCGCTTATAAAAAGACTATTGCTTCTTGATATGTTTCTGCAAACGCTTGCGCTTGGCCTGTTGGCGCGGCGTCAAGGTATTGCGTTTACCCTGGAAAGGATTTTCACTGCCCTTGAACTCGATACGCATGGGCGTTCCCTCCAGGCGCAGGACCTGGCGGAATTTATTGACCAGAAAGCGTTGGTAACTATCGGGTACAGAGTCCACCTGATTACCGTGGATTACCACCACAGGGGGGTTTCGTCCTCCCTGGTGGGCGTAGCGCAGCTTGATACGCCTGCCGCGTACCAACGGTGGCTGGTGTTCACGTACGGCATCCTCCAGGATACGGGTCAGACGCGGCGTCGGTATCTTGATCATGGCGGACTGATGGGCCGCGATCACCGAGCGATAGAGTTCCCCCACGCCACTGCCATGCAGGGCTGATATAAAATGGACACGCGCCCAGGGAACGAATGCCAGCTTACGATGCAGTTCCGTCTGGATCCACTCGCGCTCGTCCGATTGCAGGCCATCCCATTTATTAACGGCAATGACCAGGGCCCGGCCGGCCTCCAGGATATGACCCAAAAGGTGGGCATCCTGCTCGCTAATCCCCTGGTGGGCATCCAGTACCATGATGGCCACCTGGGCCTCGGCGATAGCCTGCATGGTCTTGATAACGCTGAAACGCTCCAGTCCTTCGACCTTGCTGCGCCGGCGCACACCGGCGGTATCGATAAACTGATAGTGCTGGCCATCGCGCTCGAAGGGAACCTTGATGGTATCGCGGGTGGTTCCCGGCATATCGAAGACCACTACCCGTTCTTCCCCCAGAATACGGTTGATCAGGGTGGACTTGCCCACATTGGGTCGACCTACCAGGGCGATGCGGATGGCATCATCCGCTTCCTCTTCAGCCACTTCCTCGACGGGAAACGGCTCAAGAACCTCGGTCATCAGTTGATTGACGCCGCGTCCGTGGTTGGCGGCTATCAGTCGGGGCTCGCCCAGACCCAGGGCATAAAAATCGGCACTGGCCACATCACGGTCAACGCCGTCGATCTTGTTGACCACTAAATAGACTGTCTTGCCGGTCTGACGCAACCGTTGTGCGATCTGCTGATCACCGGCCAGCAAACCGTCGCGGGCATCGACCACGAATAACAAGACATCCGCCTCATCAATAGCCTGCTTGACCTGGCCAGCCATCAGTTCGATCAGGCCATCCTTTTCGTCACTCAAACCACCGGTATCGACCACGATATAGCCGCTGCGTACCAGCCGACCAACGCCGTACTGACGATCGCGGGTTACCCCGGGCTGATCAGCCACCAGGGCATCCCTGGTCATAGTCAGGCAATTAAACAGGGTTGATTTACCCACATTGGGTCGGCCAACCAGGGCGATGACCGGATTCATAGCAGTAACCTAATGATAAGAAAGAAAATTTAACTAACTAAACGGGGCGACCTAAGGAACGATTCGAAATGCCGCCAACACTCCATCATTACTAGCGGCATATAAGCGGTCATCCAAAACCACCGGAGCGGAATTTACGGCAATATCTTCATCAAATCCATACAATCGGCCCTGTTCTTCCCTGTCTTTGTGGACAAAATAATCCTCATAGACAACCCGGTGACGGCCTACAAGGGAGCCATCTTCCAGAGACAGCCAATGCAGATAACCTTGATAATCGCCAACGATCAGGTAATTCCCCATCACCGCGGGGGCAGTCAAACCACGGCCGCGTAAATCACCCTGGCGCCATAGCGTGGTTCCATTGTCCTTATCCAACGCCCAGACACGACCGCCGCTGTCAGCCACATAGAGATAGCGCCCCGCCAAAACCATACCGGCGTAGGAAGAAATATCACGAACCCACAGCACTCGGCCCGTTTCGAGCAATACTGCTGCCACCCGCCCTTGATAACTGACGGCGTAAACCAAACCATTGTCGACAATCAGCTCGGCATCCACGTCCACCATGCGTTCCAGATCGGTACGGCCACGGGGATTCGCCACGGTAGCCTCCCACTGCGGCTCCCCGTTAGTCAGATTCAATGCGAGCAATTTACCACTGGAAAAACCAACCAGGACCACCTGATCGACAATAACCGGGCTACTTCCCCCGCGCAGGCTCAGGGCAGGAACGGAACGCTCATACAACCATCGCTGTTTGCCATTCTCTCGATCCAGAGCTTGTACCTTACCATCGACCGTTTGAACTACCACCTGCTTGTCATCGACCGCCGGCCGTGTCAAAACCTCGCTGGATACAGCTACCCGCCACAATTCACTCTTAGTGGCCAGATCCAGGGCAACCACCTGCGCATCACCCGTGCCAAAATAGGCCACCCCCTGGTAGCGGCTGAAACCACCGGTCAACAATTTGTCAACGTTGTGCTGCCATAGAGGAGTCCCTTTCCCCTGATCATAGGCTTTTATCGCGCCACTCACGTCTGTTACCAAGACTTGCTGTTGAGACAAATCCAATGGCAAACGGACAAAATGCTTGGTAGCGGCGTCACGGAAACGGCGCGCCCATACGCGCTCCACCTTGATAGGTGACTTTAATTCACTCAAGGGTAGTGGAACGCTCTCATCCTGAAAGTCATCGACCGGCGTACTACTGCAGGCCGCCAACAACAAGGCGGGGATTAAGATAAAACGTTTCAACATTAGTTATCGCTGTTTACCACGACGACGGGACGGCCCAGATCATCCAGCTTCATCTGCAACATTTCCCGGTTATTGGCCGATGCCGGTAGAGTAGCCAGGGCCTGGCCATAAGCGGTACGCGCCAGTTCACGCTGCCCTTGTGCCAGGTAAATATCGCCGCGTAACTCCTCGTAACCAGAGGCAAAGGCCTTGTCATTTACGCCTTTGACCAGCGCCAGGGCCTCGTCAGCCTTACCATCGGACAACAGCACACGCCCCAAACGCAGACGCGCCACATGCGCCACTTCGTCCTGATCGGCATTGTCCATAGCCCAACGCAGTTGCTGCGCAGCAGCGGCCAGGTCTCCAGATTCCACTTTGCTCTTGGCCAACATCAAGGCTCCCAGAGCCGCATAAGGCGTTCCCGAATACTGACTGACCAGGGTGCCTGCATGGGTGGCGATATCCTGACTATTGTTGCCGGTCACCGCGACCATCAATTTCTCGTAGGTATCGGAGGCAGACTTGGCGATGCGCTCGTTATAGTCCAGCCAACTGCGATAACCCACCACGGCCCCGATACCGATCACCAGACCGACGATCAAGCCGTTCTTGTTTTCATGCCACCACTTCTTAAGGGCCTCTACCTGTTCCTGCTCTGAGGTATGAAGTTCCACACGCCTCTCCACATATCTAGTTATAAAACAAGGGGGCATTTTGCATTAAGCCGCCCCCGTACGCCAGCACTGATTTCACGAATTCAGTAGACCGGTCAACTCCCTGGCCAGTTCCGTCAGAGCGACCTCCTGCTGGGGGCGATCTTCACGCAAAAACTTAATGCCCACCACCCCTTTGGCCAGTTCCTCATCGCCCAGGAGCAGGGCCAGACGGGCACCACTGCGGTCGGCGCGCTTGAATTGGGCCTTGAAGCCACCACCACCGCAATTGATCGTCAGACGCAGGTCGGGCATCTGGTCGCGCAGACCTTCCGCCAGGGCCAGCCCTTGCGTCTGCGCCTGATCCCCTGCGATCAGCATATAGACCTGGGGGATGTGGTCCTCGGGCTCAATACGTCCCTGCAACAGTTCAGTCAGGCGCTCCAAACCCATGGCAAAGCCCACCGCCGGGGTCGGCTTGCCACCTAATTGTTCGACAAGACCATCGTAGCGTCCGCCGGCACAGACCGTACCCTGGGCCCCCAACTGGTCGGTCACCCATTCAAACACTGTCTTCGAATAGTAATCCAGGCCACGCACCAGACGCAGATTGACCTTATAACTGACGCCAGCCGCATCCAGCATGGCGCACAGCTTTTCAAAGTGTACTCTGGACTCCTCGTCCAGGTGATCGTTCAGCTTGGGTGCCCCCTCTATCAAGTCCTGCATCTGCGGATTCTTGCTGTCCAAAATGCGCAGAGGATTGCTCTCCAGGCGTCGACGACTGTCCTCATCCAACTGGTCGAAATGTTCTTTCAGATAGGTGACCAACACGTTCCGATAGTCGGCGCGGGCGGCACTGGTACCCAGGGAGTTGATCTGCAACTCCAGGCCTTCCAGCCCCAAACGCTTCCAGAAACGGGCGGTCATCAGAATGACTTCCGCATCGATATCGGGCCCGTCCATGCCGAAACACTCGACACCGATCTGGTGGAACTGACGATAACGCCCCTTCTGTGGGCGCTCATGACGGAACATGGGCCCCAGATACCACAGGCGCTGGATCTGGTTGTACAACAAACCGTGTTCGATACCAGCGCGCACGCAACCGGCCGTACCCTCGGGACGCAGGGTCAGGCTGTCACCGTTGCGATCATCAAAGGTATACATCTCCTTTTCGAC
>DKAX01000227.1 GCA_002450975.1 Proteobacteria bacterium UBA6915 | reverse complement strand
ATATTCCTCACGAATATCCATGAGAGAGTTCAACGCCTTGCGCATGGCTTCCTCCGCCTGCGCTTCAGATTTGATATCCCAGTCTTTTTTAACCAGTGTCGGGAATAAGCTGCGCGCTTTTGTCTCATCTTTCTGATCGGCATAGCTCAAGACTTCCAACCACAAGCCCGCCAGGGCATAGTTGGGATTTTCTGATTTCTGTGCTTTACTTGCCTGCTGCAAAGACACATCATGGCGACAATCCGCTAATGCTTCCAGGCCCGTAAAAGTCTCATCACCAATCTGCTGGCGAAGCTTGGCAAGTTTAGCATCCTGTTGTTGTTTCACCTGGCGATCCGCCTCACTGCCGGCGATAGCCCCTGCGGTTCCCCCAACCGCACCACCATACACTGCCCCACGAGCGGCGGCCTCGGCCGGATCACCACCGAACACGAGTGCAGTAAAAATACCACCCACGGCACCTGAAACAGCACCTGTCGTTGCTCCTTTGGTCGCGCCTTTAGCGGCGTAGCTGTCAGAGGCACAACCGGTGAGTTGTGTTACAAGCCCAGCGATCATCAACACGAGGAACGGAATTAATAACTTGACCGGAATAATTTTGCTGCGCATAGAACCTCCCAAAACTGCGTGTTTGTTAGTAAAGACATGCCCATGGCTTACATGGTAGCCGAACTTGGCCAGCACTAGTCAGATTCGCGTGGCCGTGCGGTTTCAAGCAACCCACGCAGACCAAGGCCCCAGTGGCTGATCACTCCGCTAACCTCGCCCAGCCCCGCCTTCAGCAACACCACACGTTCACGAGGCACTACGAGTAGGTCGCCGGCGAACGCTGTGGGGGGGCGCGGGATCAAGACGGTTGCGTAGCCATCGGCATGGTCTTCGACGAGATAAGCGAGTCGGCGTTCACCGTCTGCAGATGTCACCACGGCCGGCCTGAAGAGCGCCTGCTCGTCGTCTGCACCCACAAGTCCACGTGCCAGATGTTTGATGGCATTGTAGGCCGGAACACGAGCGAGCACCGAACGCTCTGCCCAACCTCCCACCCGGCGCAGGATGGCCAGGCGTATCGCCAACCCGAGCACAAACGACACAACCAGGATCAGCACAAGCGCCAAAAGTACGGGATGCTCGATCTTGTCAAAAGTCCCGGCTGGAAACAGGTCGGCAATGGGTGTGGCCAGCACCACAATGAGTTGCACGACCTCGGCCAATACCAGATAAAGCAGTAACAAAGGTAGCAATACTAATAAACCACCTATGGCGCAGGTTTTTAGGAATTCAGTAATTTGTTTCACGTTGGCACACCTATCGTTAAATACTTTATTTGTCGCTAAATAGCGTCGCAAAGCTTTAATTACACCGCGGAGATTGCCGCATCCCGTAACCAAAAGGGAAGTGGCTATCCAAATCCTCCGACAAAGCATCCCCATCCGATCAGCAAGTGAATGCTCTATATATATTTTAATCCGTGTAGACCCATTTGGATCGGTATGCAACCGTTTTGTACATCGTTTTTTTGCTTTTGACCTACTAATATATAAGGATAATAATGTAAAAAGTTTCATCCCGACATGGCCCACTTCGACTTGAGATAAAGATGACAAATGGAAAATGTAGTCTGGATCGATCGGTTTCCTCTCGGTGTTACTTTCGCCGTTGTTGTCCTAATTTCCCTCGCAGCGATCGAGGTCGGTTACCGTCTTGGCCGGTATCGCTACAGTATAATAGAGAGACAAGAAAAGGCGGAGCCGGTGGGGTCGGCGGTAGGATCGACTCTGGCGCTGCTCGCATTCATCCTGCAGCCAGAAAATCAAACCGCGCCTTTTTGTCATCGAACGTGATGATCTCGCTATGCTTAGTTGTTTTTCCCTTATCAACCACATCAATTTCCAATGTGACCTGGGTGGCGGCCAGTACTAAAGGCGACAACATTATTAAAATGAAAATTGTCAGACCATGTAGCAAACGATACGTCATACTCATTACCATTTTTTAATTTTCTCTATACTGACCATAATACTTCAGCTTTTGGTATTTGATCGTCCCACTCAATTACCGGCCAACTAAAACATCGATCATCCCGCTCTTTCGAAGGGGATACTCATGTTTTTACTCAGCCATGCTTTGCCTACCTTAGTGGGCTCCCGGGTCGTATCAATTTTCAACTACGTCATCCACGTTGAACTTGGCCGGTTTTTGGCGCGGCGGGTATTCCTAAGCAACTGACGTAAATGCCACTGTGGCAAAGAGGGAAAAATCAGAAACTTAAGTAACATCTTCATCTTTACTAACCTCCATACTGTCTGCCGGATATAACATTATCGATAACCTCAAAGCCTATTTTTTTCGAATGGGTAGATGACACTCCAGTCTTTTTCCATGTCTACTACCGTCCAGCCTTTCACCTTTGCTTCATCCAGGCCCTTGTCGAGACGGCCAACGCTGGACTTGCGGTCGTAAGCCCATTCGCGCTTCGCATCGGTGTGATGGACGTAAAGCGCGAAGCGTGGACCCTGTCCAGCCGTGGTCCACTGCAGCATCGGCAAGTCGCCATCGGAATTGCCGAAGGCAGCGATGGGGCGTCGGCCAATATATTGATTTATCGCAACGGGTTTACCTTCCTTGTCGTTGAAAAAATCGAGTTCAGGCAGACGAACCAGTACCGGTTTGCCGTCTTTTAACTCGTATCTGGTTTTAATGCTGCTACCGACTATCTGTTCCGGCGGTATGCCATAGACCTTCTCGACCCAGGGACGCATGAATTCGATGCCGCCACCTGAAACAATGAACGTCTTGAAACCATTGGCACGCAGGTAAGCGAGCANNGGGTCGTTTGGTCACCGGATGCTTCGCCATGGCAAGCCAGTCTTTGACAATCTTTTCAAACTCCACGGTCGTCATGCCAGGATGCGTGGCCATCACAATTTCGAGCATCGCGTGTTCGCCGCCAGCGAGTGCGGCTTTGGTGTCGCCCTTGAGCAGCGAGGCGAATGGCTCTTTGTCCTTCCATTCCGGGTGTTGCGGCGCCAGGATTTTCACGCGGTCGAGGGCGAAGAGTAATTGAAAGTAAACTGGCTTTTCGGACCAGAGCGTGCCGTCATTGTCAAACGTGGCAATACGTTGCTCTGGTGGCACAAAATCCTCCGAGTCTTGCTGCGTCACCTTCGCCACAAAATCGATGATCGACTGTTTGGCTTTGCCATCATTCCATGAGGGTAGTGGATCGGAAGCCTGTGCGATCGCCAGTCCAGAGAATGTCAGTGCAATACAAAAAAAAAGTTTGGTCAGCAAAACTTGTGTGTTTGTCATAGGAATGTCCCCTGCTACAACTGTACTTTCAGCTTATATTCATAACTGTTTGCCTGTGGTTCGCTCCGCAATAACCTTGCCAGTGAGCGAAGGGTTACAGATGACTGTTCAATGGCTCGTGAAATGGATTGGGTGCTCTCGCACCCAATCCCGAACGTTGACAACTCGTAATAAATTTCACAACCATGAACCCTTAGTTACCCGGTCGGGCAAATCCTTCCATTTTCTCGATTCGGTTCATTATATCTGCCGCTCTTAGTGTCGGGGCGACCACCCCGCCATAGGGCATACCGCGATGCTGCTTGGCCCCAAGAACAAGACTCGGCTGGTGGCGACGTCATGCATCGCGCCGCTCACGCCATCAATCCCCCTTTGCCGTCTTCATCGTTGCCATCACG